>DATDZB010000007.1:0-3334 GCA_035288845.1 Candidatus Nanoarchaeia archaeon
TTGGAATGTTACAGCTATGCAGAGTTTTATTGTCAGCTCAATTCCCAATAATGTAAGTTTAGGAGTACCTCTTAATGGAACGACAGTACATAATAGATTACTGAGTTTTAATTGGAGTAATACAACAGACCCAGATAATGATATAGTAAGATTTATGTTTTTAATAGATGATAATATTAATTTTGGATCTCCAGAAGTAAATCACACTATATTTAGTAATCTTACTAATAATTCAAATCCTCTAGTACTACTAAATGGAGGAAATACTAGATATTATTGGAAAGTTATTGCTTTAGACGGGGTCAATGGAGCTGGAAATAGTTCAGAAACTAGAACATTTCTAATTGAATCTTTAGTACAGTTAACCTTGCCAACTAACAAAGTTAATTTTGGAACTATGATAAATGATCAAAGTGATAATACTACTGATGATTCCCCATTACCATTAACTGTTGAAAATGATGGAAATACTATAATTAATGTTAGTTTGACTCAGGATGTTGGAAATTTATGGCTTACTAGTCCAAGTCCTACAGCTTACTTTATGTTTAAAATAAGCAACAAAACTGGGGAAGAAGGTGCGTTTAATTGGAGCGGATCACATACTAATACATTTTCAAATGTACCAATTGCAAATAATATTAGTATTCATTTGCTAAATTGGACTAATGCAACTGATATTGTGGAAGTAGACTTGAATGTAACTGTACCAACAAATGAAGGGGGAGGTAATAGAACTGCATCTATTCTATTTACAGCTACACTTGCAGAATGATAAAGAATAAAAAATATAGGAAAGTGAAGAAAGGTAAATCAAATAAAAATTTAACTAAATCAATAATTCACGACCTAAAAATATTAGGATTAATTATAATAGTATTATCAGCTTTTGCTTTATTGTCTTTAATCAATTCTGTTACTTTAATAGAACCAAGTAATAATAAAGTTATTTATGACCGGACTCCAGAGTTTAAATGGATTTCAAGATATAATTATTTTAAATTTTATTTAAGTAATGATAGAGATTTTAGAAATTTAATAGTTTCTGAAGAAGTTTATGGTTCTAATTATAAGATAAATCAAAGTTTGTATTTTGGAGAATATTATTGGAAGGTTATTGCTATTAAAAATAATAAAGAAATATCAAGCAGTGTTGGGAAATTTAAAATTGATTCTGTTGTGGCAACAGAGATTAATGAAACTTTGAAGAATGTTGGAAATACTAAGGTTGATGTAGAAATTTCAAATGATGCTGGAATTACTGGCAGTGCAGTTTTAGATGTTAATGAAGAAATTCCAATTAGAGAAAATAATACTTTGTACAAAGTCAGGCAAAATGAATAATAAATCACTAATATGGATTATTGTATTATTGATATCTATTAATTTAGTTAATGCTATTGGAATTTCTCCAGGTAGAACTACAATAGATTTTAAGCCAAATTTAGAACAAGAAGTTGAGTTTAAAGTTTTTAACAATGAACATAAAGATATGAATGTAATATTCTATGTTGAAGGTGAATTAAATAATACTGTTTATCTAACAGATTCTATAAGCAAATTCGCTGCAACAGACGATGTAAAATTGTTTAAGTATAAAGTTAAATTACCCAATGAAATTAAGAAACCAGGGTCACATGATTTAAATATAGTTGCAAGAGAAGTTCCAATAACGAAGAGCGGAGAAGCTGTTTCAGTTGGAGCAACAGCTGCAGTTGTGACACAACTTAAAATTTTAGTTCCTTATCCAGGTAAGTTTTTAGAAGTCGGTTTAAGAGTTTCTGAAACAGGAGAAAATGGACCAATTACATTTATTATTCCAATTAGAAATCTAGGTACTCAAACTATTGTTAGGGCCGAGGGAATATTAGATATTATTGGACCTACAAATGAGAAGGTAGACTCTATTAAAACAGAAGTTGTAAGTTTACAAGCAGGAGAAGCGATTCAGTTAAAAGTTACGTGGGATACTTCAAAGTTTAGCCCAGGAAAGTATTTAGCTAAATTAGCTGTAACTTATGATGGAAATGTTGCAAATGCAGAAATGGTTTTTAATTATGGACGAGCATTAATAGAGGTATTAGATGTTTATGTTAAAGACTTTAAATTAGGACAAATTGCTAAATTTAATATTCTTGTACAAAATAAATTTAGTGAAGATATTAATGATGTTTTTGCAACTATGGACTTTTTGAATGAAAAAGGAGATTTAATAATTTCAATAAAGAGTGCAAGTGAAGATATAAAAACAGGATCTAAGGAAGAATTAGTTGCGTTTTGGGATACTGCTGGAGTAAAAGAAGGAACGTATGATGCTATTCTAAAAATAAATTATTTAGATAAAGTTACTGAAAAGGAACTTAAAGCTATTGTAGGATTAAATTCAATTCAAATTGACTTTGTTGGAGCTACTGCAAAAGCTATTGCTGTTAAATCTGCCTTATCAAATAATAGCTTATTAATGTTTGGTATTTTTGTCTTAGTAATTATAAATATTGCTTGGTTTGTGTACTTTAAGAGAAGAGAAAAGAAAAAAGGTTAAAATTCTATTTCATTAAGTAGTTCATACTAATATAGTTATTTTAGTTTCCGTATAGAAACGAAATATTTAAATATTAGTTTCCATTAGGGAACTTATGGAAGAAATTCAAGAAATACTAAAATTGCTTAATCCTTGGTGGAAAGAGAACCTAATTAGTCAAGAGCTAGCAAGACCTTATAAAAGAGAAATTTTTCCTAAAATTAGTGGACTAATTAATTATAGACAAATAGTTATTCTATCCGGCTTAAGAAGAGTAGGAAAAACAACCTTACTCTATCAAATAATAGAGCTATTAATAAAAAAAATTAACTCTAAAAAAATCTTGTATTTTAATTTTGACAAAAAAGTTGAAGAAATAATAGAAATTTTAGAAAGCTATCAAAAACTTGTAAATATAAATTGGAAAAAGGAAAAGATGTTTGTTTTTCTTGATGAAATTACGAGACTTAATGAATGGGCGACTAAGTTAAAGATGCTTTATGACGCTTTTCCTAACTTAAAATTTTTCATTTCATCTTCTGGAAGCTTAAGCTTAGAAGAAGAAGCAATAAAAAATCTTGGTGGTAGGTATTTTATCTTTAATATTAAACCATTATCTTTCAAAGAATATTTGGAATTAAAGAATAAAAAAAATATGCTAAAAGAAGCAAGCTTATTTGAAAAAGAGATTAAGGAGGAAATTGAGAGTTATTTATTAAGAAGTTTTCCAGAAATAGTTAATTGGGAAGATGAACTTTTAATAAAAGATTATCTAAGATCTACTATAATTGACAGAATAGTTAAATCGGACCT
>DATDZB010000008.1:0-5575 GCA_035288845.1 Candidatus Nanoarchaeia archaeon
GGTCCCTTAGAACTTACATCTATTGAATAAGTAGCATTAACTCTTGATCCATCAGGTAAACTACCATCTAATAATGGCTCAGCATAACTAACATATCTACCGCATTTTTGTGCTAATTTTTCTACAAAAGAAGCAAGACTATGAATATCTGTATAAATTAAATTTGTTCTTATGTTTCTATACTTTCTGTGGACAATATAAATTGGACTATTAACTCCATTACATTCTACATCTTCTATAAAATAATCATTCATTAAAGGTTCTAATTCATTTAATCCAACAAAATCTCTGTAAATATAATACATTATTTTCAAATAGGAATCTAGATTAAGATTAATAGAAAGTTCTGTAAGTAAAACTTTAATATTTTTTTCAAGATAAATTATAACTGTTTCTCTATCTTTAACACTAATAAAACTTAAATTAATTAATTCTTTAATTCCCTCTTCTAAAATATCTAATGTATTTTTTTCTTCATTACTTAATTTTGGTTCTTCTATAAAATAAACTAACTCATTTTCTTTTTCATCCCATTTAATCCTAGCAAAAGTATAAGGTGGAATCAAAGGATATCTTATATCTATTTGCTTCATATCTTTAATATCTGGAAGTTTGGGAATTGTTGTTTGTTCAATTCTAAACAAAGGTTTGTCTCCCTGAACAATATTTGTAGGTTTAGGGATAGGAGAAGGTATCGGAGCAGTACTAGTTTCTTGTTTTTTTCCAAATAAAAATAGATTATTTAGTTGTAGAATATTATTAAATAGCATCATCTCTCCTCTTTTTATATAATTAAGAATATTTACTATTTAAAACTTTATATTAAAAGAAATTAAGCTGTAGACGGTTCAGAAATACTTACACCAACTAATTGTCTGCCGCCAACACTCACTAAGCCTGTATTTCTAACAACTAAATCATTTAAACCTGTTAAACTTGTTCTTCCAGAAACTGTAGTAATGTCTGCTAGGCCGTCATAAGATGAACTTACTTCTATAGTATATGTACTTCCAGTTTGTGTTGTTCTTATTCTTAATTTACCTTCTGTAACATCAACACCAGGTTCACTAATTACTGCTTTAGAACCTTCATACAACCAAGTAATCCTATTATTTGTATCATCAATATTAAAATTACCTTTCTTAACATTTAAAGTTACAACTCTCTGAGATCCAGAACCATCTTTGATAACTTGTCTTATGTTATTATCTAAAGTATGCATAACTTCTTTTGTTTGTATTACTACATTTTTATCTCTTAATTTATTTATTACAGGTAAACCTGCTGCCAATAAAATTGCAATTATAACAATACCTAAACCAAAATAAAGAACTGCACTAACCCACACATCACCTTTCTTTGAATTAACCATAATAAAAAAAAGAAAAAGGAATATATATTCCTTTTGTTATTTATCCAGCTATTCTAACTTCAATTGGATCTTCACAATACTTTTCCTTTCCATCAAATGTAAATGCAGGATAAACCTGTACACTTGTAGGTGCAAAAGTTGTTGCAATTCCATAGTTCTTTGGTGCTGGGAATTGTAAATTTTCTACATCAGGTGTATTAACCCAGTTATTACCATCAAACACAGAATAAGTATTTGGAGTTCCAACAGGTCCTAAAGTAGCTACATTAGCACTTGCACCATTTAATCCATTTACTACAAATCTGAAATTTGTAATAATATTATCTTGATTACTATTCTTCATTCTTAAAACAACAGCATTAGGTGCTGATGGATGCACTGGTTGAGCAACTGCTTGTGCTTCCAATCTTAAACCAGTTGTACAAACTAAAGTAAATTTAGATGACTCCTCTGTTTGTTCTACTGTCGTATTAAATAATCTTGTTCCCCATGTAATTACTAAAGCTGCTAATACAATTGTAAATCCAATTATTAGAACTGTAGCAATTAAAGGACTAATACCTTTTTTATTGTTATTTATCATATCTTATTCCTCCTTATTTTATGAACATGAAACTCTTTGTAATTTATCAATACATAGCGCTAATTTTTTCTTACTTCCTGCATCTTTAACAACACCAGGAATAACTTCTACTGCTTCTGGGGAACCTCTACCTTCTATATTCATATAAGGTATTGATCCTTGTTCTCCAGCATCTATTGATAATGTTTCTGAAGGCAATCCAAATCCTTCAGTACCATAATAAGCAACAACCATTAAACCATCTAATCTTTCTCTACCAACATTATTAACTGTAACTTCAAATTGATCTGCGCTATTAACACAAGAAGCAGTAACTTCTAAAGAAATTAATTCATTTGCTTCACAATCTACTTTTTCAACATTACCAACAATAATCCCACTAAATAATAAATAAACTACAACACCAATAACAAGAGTAGCACCAATAAGAAGAACTGTAGCTATTAAAGGACTAACTCCTTTATTATTGAACAACCTCTTTCTCATATTCATTTTAACACTTAACTCATTTAAAAGATTATCGATTTAAAATAAAATTAATTTATTCCGCCACCAATAGGATTTCCATTTCTTAATTCATCTTCAGGATCAGTATTAATTCCAATATTACCAAGTGGAATTCCGCAATCAAATCCAGTATTTCTTGTTCTTAAATCATTACATAATTGAATATAATCAATAATTAGTTCTTGTTTTGGACATCTAACAAATTGATCTTTTTCATTATCTTTAATTATTGGAACAAGTGTTATTTTTCCAAGTGCAGTACTATCTAATTGTACATAATAATTTGTTAATCTATTGCTTCCAGCAGAAGGACTTAATCCAACATTTACAGCACCTATTGGTAATGTTCTAGAACCGATACCTGGAGCATTAACAATTACTTGATGAATTGTAAAAGATCCTTTGTTAATAATTGTAAAAGGCCCCAGCAATTCTACTCCTGTTGGAATATTTCCATTTAGTCCAGGTCCAGTTTGTCCAGCTCTACGAATTCTAAAATTTGTAATTGGATTTACATCTACAGAATAACCTAAATTAACAGACTCACAAAAAATAGTTTCTTCAGCAATAAGATTAGGATCAAATTCATTAGTTTTCTTAATTACATAATTAGCAACTATACCTGCAAGTGCAACAGAAAAAGCAACTAACAAAACTGCAGCTAGTAAAGGACTAACACCTCTCTTATTTTTTCTCATAACAATTTTAGAATTAACTTATCATTTAAACTTTTCTAATGATTTACAAATGTTTATAATAAGAATAATAAGTAGAATATTAATGAATGAAGCATTTCGTTTTACAAAAGCTAAGATTTCTATCTTAATTTTATGGACTTTATTTTATTTTGTAGTTATTCGTCCATTTTATTTTGCATGTGAAGTTAGGTCTCCAATTTTAAAAGAATTGGGCTGTGCAATTACTCGTTCTTATTTTGAGTGGATATTAACTTTAGTAGTCTTATACTTAGTAATAGTTCTAATAAGTTTTATTTATAATAAATTTAAGAAAAATTAATTCGCATCTCTAAGAATATCTTCTGCACTAGGTTCAGGTGCAACACTTCCTGTTCCACCACAATTACCACATCTTTTTGGTATTTCCATACTTTCTGTTTTAGGTTTGTACTTAAAACCGCATCTTCTGCAAAAAAATCTAACCATACTATAAAGATCTTTAGCTAATTTATAAATATTATGATGATATAATCTATTCTTGATATTAAATACAAAAATATTTAAACAACAATCAAGAGAATTAAGCAATGTCAAAAAAGATTGTGTCAAAAGATACTCCATTAGCTGAAATTACTTTAAGAAAATATGAAAAACCTCATGAAGGAATGTCTAAAAGAGATTCAATAAAAAAATTATGTTTATCCATTGGTTTATTGCAGCCTGGAGATTCTAGAGATATAGTTGTTGATATTTTTCATGTTATGCTTGAAACACCAACTGAATTAAATTCTGAAGAAATACAAACAAGAGTAATTTCGTATAGAAAACAGCAAAACTTAGCCTTGCATGGAATTGCTCAGTCAAATATTAGAAGACAATTAAGAAGACTAAGAGAAATATTTTTAATAGAAAAAATAAATAATACTTATAGAATTTCAGAAAATGAAAAAATACATAATATATTTGAAGAAAAAATAAAGAAGTTCTATGTTCCAACAATAATGGCAAGAGTTGAAGAATATTTTAAACATATTAAACATTAAGAGGAATTTGTGTTACACTCAAAAAAAGCAAAATTAGTTGTAAGACAAGGTTATAAAAAAATAGCTGGACTTTACCACCAAAGAAGATTAGACAGTACTGGAACAACTAAATTACTAAATTTTTTAACAAAAAAACTTCCTAAAAAAGACAAAGTTCTGGATGTTGGATGTGGTGGAGGATATCCTGTTGCGAAATTCTTTTCAGATAAGGGCTATAAAGTTACAGGTATAGATATTTCTAAAGAAATGATTGGTATTGCTAAGAAAACAGTACCAAATGGAAAATTTTATGTAAAAGAAATGACTAAATTAAATTTCCCTAAAGAGTCTTTTGATATAATTACTAGTTTTTTTGCAATTATTCATGTTCCAAGAAAAGAACATAAGAAAATTCTAAAACAATTTTACAAACTTCTCAAACCAAATGGAATGATTCTAATTTCAATGGGAATTCAAGATTGTAAAGAATTTACAAAAATTTGGCATGATGACGTTAATATGTATTGGTCAACTTTTGATAAAAAAACAAATCATAAAATAATTAAGGAAATTGGATTTAAAATTATTTGGGATAAAGATTCTGATCCACCAGAAAACACACACAATTACATCCTTGCTCAAAAATAGCATTAAGCACTTAATTGTTTATCAATTACAGTTTTAAATCTATTAAATGGTTGATTTCCATTTAAAGTTTCATTTCCAATTATAAAATAAGGAGTTCCACTTACACCATCAGAATTTCCTTTCTTAAGATCATTTTTAACTCTAGAGTTCATAGCACCACTTTCTAAACAAGCATTAAATTTCTCTGTATCTAAACCAATTTTTTCAGCATAATTTCTTAAATTTTTTTGTGCAATTGCATGTTGGTTTGTAAATACTTCATCATGCATTTCCCAGAATTTTCCTTGATCGCCTGCACATTCAACAGCTTCTGCAGCTTTCATTGCAAATTCATGGAATGGTAAAGGATAGTTTCTAAAAATAATTTTAGCTTTTCCAGTTTTTACATATTCATCTTCAATCTGAGGTAAAGTATCTCTAACAAAAGCACCGCAATAAGGACATTGGTAATCACTATATTCTATAATTGTAATAGAAGCATTTCCATTTCCTTTAATATTTTCTCCATCAGAAGTTAAAGGCGTATATTGAGCACCTGGTCTAGAAACTGCCCAAATTATTAATATTAAAATCAGTAAAGCAATAGCCCAGTAAATATATTTTCTCTTAATCTTAAAAGGTTTTTTAACTATAGCTTCAGAATTATTAATTGCAGTATTGTTAGAATGTTTATCTCTAGTATGTTGTTCTAGTTGCTCGTTAGTATCAAATTCTCTTTCGCAATAATTGCACTTCTTCTTCATTTCAATAAGTTGAACTATTTACT
>DATDZB010000009.1:0-86404 GCA_035288845.1 Candidatus Nanoarchaeia archaeon
AGCAAAAGAATTTCCTTGGGATAAAATATTATGGGATTATAGTTATGATTCGCCATATACTACAATCTTTCGTGAAAGACTAAGAGATTTATCTAATCCAAATGAAACAAAAAGATGGTTAGAATTTGGATTTCCAACTAGTAAATATCAAGGACCATTTAATAGAGAAACAGAGAGATATATTGTTGATCTTTTTGAAGAAGAAGCAGAAAATGATGATGAAGGTACAGGTTTACATTTAATAGTTCATGATAAAAAAGAAAAAATAATGTCTTACTCATCAACTTTTGCAAATCCTGAAGATTACATCGATCCCCATAATTTAGAAGAACCAAGAGGAATAACATTAATGAGGTCTGTAAGTGATGAACAATTAAATATTATATTAAATAGATTAATAATAGCACAATTTGTAGATGAACATTTAGATTGTTAAAAGAAAATGAAAAATCAAGAAACAATAAAAAAAGAACTAAAAACAATAAAAGAGTTTTGTAAAGATTTTCAAAATCCAATAGTTACAGAAATAGGAGATCAAACAGGAAATCCTTTCAAAGTTTTAATTTCATGCGTTCTAAGTCTTAGAACAAGAGATGAAATAACTGGAAGAGTTGCAAAAGAATTATTTAAAGTAGCAGACACACCAGAAAAAATATTAAAATTAAAACTAGAAGAACTAGAAAAGATAATTCATTCAATTAATTTCTATAAAACAAAAGCAAGAAACATTCAAGATATTTCTAAAGTTTTAATTGAAAAATATAATGGAAAAGTTCCAAATAATTTTAATAAATTAATAAATTTAAAGGGTATTGGAGTAAAAACAGCAGCAGTTACAATGGTTTACGGATTTAGAAATAAAGAATTTATCCCAACAGATATTCATGTACATACAATAGCAAATAGACTAAATTGGGTAAAAACAAAAAAAGCAGATGAAACAATGTACAGCCTAATGAAAATTATTCCAAAAGATTATTGGATAGAAATAAATGATTTATTAGTTAAATTCGGACAAAATATATGTATAACATCATCACCATTATGCTCAAAATGTCCATTAGATAAAGTCTGTCCTAAAATTGGAGTAAAAAGAAGTAGATAATTATCTTAAAGAATACTTCCCATAAGATAATCGAGTTACTTTTTGACGTTTAATTAGACAATTTAATAGGTAATATAGTCTATCTTCTCCAATTTTCAGCATTTCACGAAGCTGATAAAAATAAATAAATTCCCTGTTTTTTAAAATATCTAAAATTTTAACTCTTAGTAACTCAGATTCCTTTTTAGATTTTAACAAGGAGATATCTATTGAATCAACTTTAGCTTTAGCAAATTTGTTTTTATGCCAAAGACCAAGAGCGTTATTTTTGTATTTTTTTATACAGTAATTAATATCATCATAAAATTTTATAAAACCTTCAGAGTGCATAGATATTCCATAGCAATCATCAAATGATTTAGTAACTTCGCTCCTTGGGTAATTCAGAGTATCCATTAATTTACCAATAGATTCTACTATTTCTTTATCCTTCATCCTAATAGTTTTCGTAGAAATTGAACCTTCATCAACATATAAAGCAGCCAAAGCTTGAACTCTATAAAGTTTTGGTAACAAAAGCAATTTTTCTATATAAACATGTTTCTTTAAATCCAATAAATTTATGTCTAAAAAATTAATAACTAATTTACCAAAAATCATAGGTAAGTTCATCTCATGGAATTTCAGTAAATTATTATTTATTCCTTGTTTATAATATGAATTAATATTTAGTTTTTTAATAGGTTTTAATAAAGAATGTATAAGAGAATTAAAATATTTTAATTCTGATTTCTGTCCATACCACAAACGACCAGGATAAACTGAACCATCACCAATTAGATGAGTTACTATTCTAATCATAATAGGGCTGATTTTAACAGGAAATATATTCAAATAAGTTCTATTATAAGCGCCAGTTTTAGAATCTCTAAAGTATTCTATATGTCTTTCAACATAATTATTATTTAAAGCAAAAAAATTCTTGATTTTAAAAATATTAGCTACATTTGTAAAATTACCTTGACAAATAGAAGAAAGCGTCTTTCTACTAATACCTATTTTCTGCTGAGCTAAATTAAATGATCTATAATTAATAAAAATAAGTTTTCTAATTTTAGCTGTTATGGCACTATCTAAATTAACATAAATATTAACATCCCAAGCACTTATTACTTTATCATAAAACAAATTATTTTGTAAATTCAAGTTCATATAGTTCATTAAATTTTTATCTTAAAAAGGCTTACGCGTACACCTTGTCGTGTCGTCGTATATTATAATAAAGAATATAAATTAAAGAATTATTCTTTATGTTTTAAATTTTCAATATAAGTATCAGCTTCCATAGCAGCCATACAACCAGCACTAGCAGCAGTCACAGCTTGCATGTATCTATAATCATGAACATCCCCAGATGCAAATACTCCTTCAACATTTGTTTTTACTGTGTCTCTAACTTCAATATAACCAGGACCATGTAATTTAATTCCTGTTCCTTCTAAAAATTTAGTATTTGGTGTATGTCCTATTGCAACAAATGAACCTTCACATTTTATTTCAGAAGTTTTTCCAGTTTTAACATCTTTAATTTTTACAGCATCTAACTTTTCTTTGCCTAAAAATTCTTCAACTTCTGAATTCCAAATAAAATCAATGTTTTTAGCAGTAAATGCTCTATCTTGTAAAACTTTTTGTGCTCTAAGTTGATCTCTTCTATGTATAACAGTAACATTTTTACAAATCTTTGCTAAAAACAAAACTTCTCTTAATGCAGTATCTCCACCGCCAATAACAGTTACATCTTTATCTTTAAAGAAATAACCATCACAAGTTGCACAAGCACTAACACCTCTGCCAATTAATCTTTGTTCAGATTTAATTCCTAACCATTTTGCACTTGCACCTGTAGCAATAATTAAAGCCTTGCATTTATATTCATCTTTTTCAACATAAACTTTTTTTACTTCAGATTTAACATCAACTTTTGTAACATTTTCATCTAAGAAATCTACTTTTAATAATGCTGCTTGTTCTCTCATTTTCTGCATTAACTCAGGTCCTTGAATTCCACCAGGAAAACCAGGATAATCTTCTACATCTGTTGTTAACATTAATTGTCCACCAGGAGTAGTTCCAGCAATAACTAATGTTTTTAGATTTGATCTAATTGCATAAATAGAAGCTGTTAAACCTGCTGGTCCTGAACCAACAATAATAACATCATAATCTTTCTTAACCATATTAAAACCAGTTTTTGTGAATTTATAAAATTATTCATTCAGAACATCCACAGCCAGTTCCACAGCTTTCTTTAGCTGCATATTGATCTATTTTAAATCCAGAACCTTTTTCATTTTCTACAAAATCAATTTTTGTTCCTTTAATATGATCAACTAAACCTTTGTCAACAACAATTTTTATTCCATGTTCTTCAAAAACTTCATCAGTTTCTAAAGCATTGTCAATAAAATCTAATGAATATTGTAAACCACTACAACCACCACCAAAAGCAGTTAATCTTACAAAACCATTTTCTTTATTTTCTTCTTTTGCAAATTCTTTAAATTTCTTAGCAGCATTCTCAGTTATAGTAACAACTTTAGTAGAAACTCCTTCATTTTCTTTTACTGCTTTATTAATATCAGAAACTAAATTTTCAACAGTTTTTTCATCCATACCATGTCCCATTGCACCCATTTCTATAGTTTCAAATGGATTAACAGCACAACCAACACAATGTAAACCATAACTCAACATAATACTAGCTGATTCAGGATGTTTATTTACAACTTCTCCAATAGTCATATCTTTTGTAATTGTTTCTTGACTTTTCATAAAAAATATTAAAGGAAGAAAGTTAATAAAGTTTCCTAAAATATATTTAATTTCTTCAATTCTTTTTTTAAATTAGTTAAGTTAGTATATTTAATACATTTAATTCCTAATTTATCAGCTGGGGGAAAATTTCTTTCTTTATCATCAATAAAAATAACATCTGAACCTTTAACTTTCATTTTTTCTAAAACTAATTTATAATATCTTAATTCTGGTTTCCTCATTGAATAGTTTTGAGAAATAAAAACATAACCAAAAACAGATTTAACTTTCCATCTTCTTTCACTTTCTTTCAAATGTATTTTTCTAGTATTAGAAAACAAAGCAATTTTATAATTTTTAGATAATTTTTTAATAAAACTTAACATATTATTATCAGTTTTAATAAATCTAAAGTAGATTTTATAAAAACTTTCCAAAGTAAAGTTTAAACCAAAATAATCATTTAATTTAGAAATAAATTGTAAATCTGTAATTTTGTTTTCATCATTCAATCTTAACAAATCTATCATTTTATTATGAAATTCTTTAGAATCAACACAATAAACTTTAGAAATAAATTTAGACATATCAAAAAAATTATGATTTTCTATAACACCACCCAAATCAAACATTAAAATTGGTTTATTCATAAAATAAAAAAGAAAAATAAAATTAAAAATAAGAGTATAAACTAATTAATAGTAAAAATCTAATTTTGTAATAGTTTATTAACAAGTTTACCAAGATCTCTTGCCAATCTAGGATCGCTAAGTTTTTCACTTTTAGTTGTTCCATCAGCATTAATTAAAGCTCCATCAACAGAAGGAATAAATCTAGCATCTGAAGCAACCCTAGCCAAATGTTCATGGGAAATTCTATAAATTGTGACAGAATCACCAACACGAGTTTGAAATATTATATCTTTTTTTCCATCAAACAAACTATAACCAGCAGCTCTCTTAACTAAAGTATAATCTGGATTGCCAGAAACTATTTGCTCAGAACCATAATTAACCATTTTAACTCCTCCGAAAATAATTAAAAATTAAGAGAATAAACAGTTTATAAAGATTTACTTTTTCAAAGCAATTTTAGCTTTAACCATATCATGCATTCTCTTCAAAAATTCATGTCTTTCTTCAATTTTTAAAATATCTGAATAACCTTCTAAAACCAAACTCAAAGCAAATGGACTTGGAATTAAACTATTTCTTTCCACAACTTTAATATTTCCATTTTCAATTTCTTTTAAAATATTTTCAGCATTCACAACATCCATTAAATCCTCTAGTACTTCTCTTCTAGCTTCTTTAAGAATACAAAAATCTTCACTAACCCTTCTAACTGCATTTAATAAAAGCATACTAGAAACTTGTTGTCTGCCAACTCTTTTAGTCTGTCCTTTGTAAGTCCTAAGAATCATAAATGCTCTTGTAGCACAATGTCTAAATCTTCTTTTCAAAACTTCAGTTTTCTCTAAAGACAATTTCAAAATTTCTTTCAATTGAGTACTTTTAATTAATTTAAAAGCTGAAACTGCATTAACTGGTTTATCAGAAGCAACATAAAAACCATTATCTGTAATCCCAATTTCAACATCTCTATGTTGGCTTCTTCCAATTGCAAAAGCTACTGCTCTAGATAAAACATCATTAACTCTTCTTCCATAAAGTGCATGAAATATATGATAATGTTTTCCATCTTCATCAATATAATGTTCTAAAATTAATTTTTTATTATGTGGTATTTCTAAATAATCATATTGATCTTTAAAATAATTATAAATAGCCAAACTAGTAAATTCATCTAAATACAAATATTCTTTAATAAATTTAAGAATTTCATCTTTTTTAATTTTAGATTTAAATTTATCTTCCATTAGATATCTAAATCTTTGAATATCCATTGCTAAATCAAAACTTAAAGGAAGCATTTCACTAAACCAGCTAGGAATTGTTGGTCTCTTGCCTTCTGCAGACTTAACTTGTGCAACCATTCCACGAGCATGTTTAAACTCATAAGTATTTCCACCTAAAACAAATACATCACCAGGTTTTAGTCTTTCGAGAAATCCTTCATCAATATGCCCAATAACTAATTCTCCAATTTTAACACTAACAAAAGTTTCATCTGGAATAGTTCCAACATTTGTCATGTAAATAACTCTTCCAAGTTTTCCTTTCTTACCAATCTTATTATCTTCTCTCCAAATTTTAGCATAAACATATCTATCTTCTAATGAAGCAAAATCTCCAGCTAAATAACTAACAACTTCATCAAAATCTTTTCTTGATAAATTAGAATAACAATAACTTTGTTTAACAAGATCGAACATTTCATTAACATCCCAAACTTTTTCTAAAGCCATTCCATTAATATGCTGAGCTAAAACATCTAAACAATTTGTAGGAATATGAATTCTATCAATTTTCTTTTCTAATGCATGTTTAACCATTACTGCACATTCAACTAAATCTTCTCTATCTGTAACAATAACTCTTGCTTTTATTGTTGAGTGCAACTGGTGGCCAGCCCTACCACAATTATGAGTTAAAATACTTTCAACAAAATAATTATTAGGTTCATTTTCTAAAGTAATATTATAAACAAATTGTTCTTTATTATTTTCTTCAATTGATAATATTTTAGTCCAACTAATGTTTTTTTCAATGTCTTTATCTTTTAACGAATAATTATATTTTTTATCTCTTAAGTAAATGGCTTTTTTCCCCTTAAATATACAGAATTTCAAAAATTCTTTAACATAATTGCTTCTACCAATATGTAACCAATAGCTTTTTTCTAAATTTATTTTAGGAACTATTTTAGAAATTTTAGCTTCCTCTTCAGTGAAATAATTATGAATGCCTGATTTATTTAGTAAATTATGTAATCCAATAGCAAAATTTTTACTTCCTGAAAATATCCTAATATTCTGATCTTTATTTCCATCACCCTCAAACACTCCTTCTATATAAGGAATAATTAATTCTTTAGGCATTGAATTTAATATATTAGAAACTTCAATAGAAGAACTCTTTTCCTTTCCAATCTTAATTCCTAAAGATAACATTACTTCAACTAGTAATTTAGAACCACAATCCAAATAATAGAAATCTTTTCCTTTTCTTTTAAGTATTTTAGATGTAAAACCAAAATTTTCAAAGATTTTTTGACATTCCTTTAGTAAATTTATATCTTTATTACCTATTTTTATTTTATAATAATTATATATTTTATGTTTAGTTATAGAACCATCAGAAGCAACTATGCCAGATAACCACATAATTTCAGGAGTAAATTTTAGTGGTAAAGACTTTCTATGATGTGATTTAGTTTTTATTTCTTTAAAAAAGTTAATATAATCTTCTTGATTTAGCTTACAAATCTTCATAATTTTAAGAAATAAATCTAGTCTTATACTTTTTCTTCTACCACTTTTTCTAATATAATCTTGCAAATGATTGGGTTTTATATTAAGTTGTTTTGCAAATTCAGAATATTTTAAATTATTATTTTTTATATGATTATCAACAACATTTCTTAAAAAGTCTTGTCTATTTTCTAAATAAAATTCTTTTTGATTTATGACTTCATAAAGATAAGGTGTATTATTAATTTCATAATTAAATATTTCTGCTATTTCTTCTCCTTGCATTAATTCTTTTGCCTTTTTCCAACCATTTCTAGTAAATAAGGGGTGTTCTTCAGTGCATTCCAAAGATAAACCAGAATGTAAATTTAGTTTTAATAATTTATTAGATTTATTTTTATGGTATTGAGAAATTTTATTTTTCATAAATCCTTTATTTTTATTATAAGATAAAACTTCAACATCAAGTTTATTTTCAACTATTTCCCCTATTGATTTATAAGTTCCATCTCCAAGTAAAATTCTAGTATTATAAGGTAAACATCTTTGCAATAATCTTGCAATACTTTTTGGGCTGCCTAAACAAATTACTAAATCAACATAACCAATATCAATACCTAATTCTAAAGAAGTACTACAAACAACAGCTTTTAATTTTCCGTCTCTCAAAGAACTTTCTAAAGCAAATCTATGTTCTTTACTTAAACTTCCATGATGTGCACCAATTAAACTAGTATATTGATCAGGTTGTCCTTCAGTAACTTCTGTATATTTTTTTGGAAATTTATCTTTCAAATGATGAACAACCCTTTCAGTTGCACTTCTAGTATTTGTAAATATTAAAGTAGTTCTATGTTCGTGAATTAATTTATCTATGAGTTTATACATTTCAGTATTTGTTTTATTAAAAGAACTATCAATTATATCTTCAACTGGACTTAAAACTTGTAAATCATAATCTTTCTGAAAACTCGCATTAACAATTTTACAACTTCTTTTTTCTCCAACTAAAAATTTAGCAATTTCTTCTAAAGGACTAATTGTAGCACTTAATCCAACTCTACAAAGACCAGGACTTAAATACTGCAATCTTTCTAAAGTCAAATTCATATGTACTCCCCTTTTATTTTCAGCTAAAGAATGAATTTCATCTACAATAACCCAGTCAACTTTTTGAAGATAATCTCTAAATTTAGGAGAATTTAACATAATAGCTAAAGATTCTGGTGTTGTAATGAGAATATGGGGAGGTTTAGCTAACATCTTTGCTCTTTCAGCAGTAGAAGTATCACCTGTTCTAACTCCAACTCTAATTCCTAATTTCTTTCCAGCAATTTCTTCTATTTCTTCCAAAGGTGTTAAAAGATTTTTTCTAATATCATTACTT
The DNA here is from genome assembly GCA_035288845.1 of Candidatus Nanoarchaeia archaeon. Classification (GTDB taxonomy): domain Archaea; phylum Nanobdellota; class Nanobdellia; order SCGC-AAA011-G17; family GW2011-AR18; genus JAGVZM01. The sequence goes on from DATDZB010000009.1 coordinate 8,623, forward strand.
AAAGCTTTTAACGGACTAATATAAACACAATAAACTCTGTCTTCTAAAATTCCTTTATCTGAAGAATCAATCAATTCATTTAAAACAGATAAAAAACTAGTTAATGTTTTTCCACTTCCTGTTGGTGCAGAAACTAAAACATTATTTCTAGAATGAACTTCCATTACTGCATATTGCTGTGGTAAAGAAAAATCTTTAAATTTCTTAAAAAACCATTCTCTAATAAAAGGATGTAATAATTCTTTAATAGTTTGAGAGCTATCTGGCTTATTCTTAACTTCAATCATAGTACTAGTAAAAAAGATAATTTAAAAAGGCTTACGCGTACAGGTTGTCGTGTCGTCTATAGTTGTGCTAAAGAATATATGTCTATTTAGGAATATAACTTTTTTGAGAAATATCATAATCACTCAAGTTAGGAAGCTCACTAGAAGCAGAAGTATAAACTGAATCAATTAAAACAGTTATATCTTCTAAAAAGTCAAAACCTCTTTTTTTCCCAAAATGGGTAAGTAAATTATCAGGAACTTGTCTATTTTTAGTAATTTCTAAAATAGTTCTTTTATCTTCTAATCCAATCACAAGTAATTCTAAAAATGACCTACCAGAATTGTCTATAAAGTATTTAGCTACAGGAGGTAATTTAATTTCACTCATAAGACCTGAAAAAGTTTCATAATCAGTTTCAACAGAAATAGCATATTCAAAGAGAGATTTAGCTATTTCAACAGTAAGATTTCTATTGGCCTCTGAATAAATAGGTCGATTTGGTTTTTCTGTTTCCATAAAAGTAAATAATTCATTAACTTAAAAAACTAACTAAGGTTTAGGAATTAAAGAATATAATCTTTTAGCTTCAGCAACAATTTCTTCATGCATAGATGCAAGTATTCCAACAGCAGAAACACACGAATTCCTACAATTACTATAGGTCATTTGTAAATCCATATCTAATTGAGAGAGAACATCTTCGTAAAGTTGATAATTTTCATTCAAGCCTATAACTGTTTTTCTATCAGATTTTTCAGCAGCCTTAATCATCTTTCCTAGAATTTTATACATATTTTTTAAATCAGAAACAAAAGTTTCATTATCTTTCTTAGTCATACCAATTAAATAATTAACAAATATAAAAACCTAATGAATTCAAAAGTCTTTTTCTCTAATTAACATAATACCAATTAAAATTAAAGAAACATATAAACTGCCAGAAGGAAAAATCTGGAAAAATCTAATTTATCTAAAAATCATGATAAATACTCAAAAAACTGATTTAAAAAACTTAGGATTAACTGAAAAGAAGTAATTATTGTGAAATATTATAAAGCAAAATATTTTTAAAGTAAGATAAAGTTTTATTTATGATAATGCCTAAAAAGAAAGAAGAAATACAAGAAAAAGTCAATGTAGCAATACAAACCTATAACAAAATAGCTTCTATTTACAAAGAAAAAATTGAAAACAAGCTTTTGCAGTTTCAATTAACTAAGTTTGTTTCTATGTTAGCAGAAAAAGCTAAAGTATTAGATGCAGGTTCTAGTTGTGGTAGAGACTCAGCTTACTTAAAAGAAGATAATCTAGATGTAACTTCTATAGATTTATCAGAAGCAATGATAAAAGAAGCTAAAGACTTAGGTGTAGAAACATTAAAAGAAGATTTATTAAAAATAAAATATGACAAAGAGTTTGATGGTATCTGGTGTATGGCAACTCTGGCTGATATAGAAAAAAAAGAAGCTCCAACATTTATAAAAAATTTAAATAAAGCATTAAAAGATGAAGGAATTTTATATTTAGCAGTTAAAGAAGGTGAAGGTGAACATTTAATAGAAAAAAAAGAATATGAAAATCACCCAAGATTTTATGCTTTTTACAAAAAAGAAGAACTAAAAAAATTATTAGAAGAAAATGGTTTTAAAATTCTAGAATTAACTGAAGATATAGATAATAAAAATAAATGGTTAGAAGTTTTTGCAAGAAAGAATTAATTTAAAAAACGATAAATTTATTAAATTAAAAATTATAAAATTATCATGGTTGGAAAGATGGGTGAAAAAGAATTAAGAGAAGTTCTACAAAGAGTATATGCCCACACATTAAAAATTAATGATGCAATGCGTATAATAATGCCACATATTGGAAATAATGAAAAAGTAATAAAAGATCAACCAAAAGTTGAAACACTGATTAACAAAGGTACAGGTCAACCAATTCTAAAAAGAGAAATAATTAGAATTAAAGATATTGTGGAATTAGAGACTGGAGATATGGTGCTTTACCCAATAATAGATAATAGAAGAGGGATTGATCCTGCTTTTTTCCCACCTGAATTTTTCGATTATGAATATGGTAAGGATTGTAATAAAGCAACACCGGCTAAAGTTGAATGGAAAAATCCTAAACCAATTCTAAAAGATTCTAATGAGGTAAAAAATTTAATAAGAGCTATTAACCAAGGTGATCTTAGATTTACAGACGTATTCTTTTGTCTTAAAAAAGGAAGATTATTTAATTAATTTAATAGTTTTTCAGCAGTACTTTGTTTAACAACTTTGTAAATTTTTATTTTGCATTTTTTAGCAACTTCAGAAACATATTTAGCTTCATCACTCCAATTACCCCATTTGTTAGTAAATTCTTCAGCAGCTTTAATATCTCCATTTGCTTGAATAATTAAAATCTCTTTCAATAATGAATCATTAGCTTCGATTAATTTATCAAAGTCCAGAGAAAATTTAGAGCCATCAAACAACAAAGCTTTATTTTTTAAAAAATAATTAAATTTAATCAATCTACCAACAGCATGAGTATCTTTTTCAATATTTGGTTTATTTAATTGTAAATTTCCTCTTAAACCGCCATAAGTATAAATTTCTTTAGCTTCTGTTTCAGAATACAATCCTTGTTTTAATAAATATGGAGCATTATGTAAAGAAACTAAATCAGCTTTTAATTCTTCAATTATTCCTTGATAAAATCCTAAAGCAGAATCAACAGGAATTCTATTTCCTTTATCATCTTTTTTTAAACTTAATTTTAATCCTAAAGAATGACCAACTTCATGTCCAATTGTAAAATTAATATTTCCTTTTTGATTACAATAAACGTGTAGTTTTTTATCAATTAACTTATCTAAAACTTCTTGATTAGGCTTCATTCCTTCTAAAATATTTTTATAAATTAATATTTTTCTTCCATGTTGCTGAATAATTTTTTCATCATTAGGTAAAGTTTGAGCGACAATCATACCAGGTTTTTTAGCTTGTAAATCTCCAGCCATAAATAAAACATCAACAACAGAAACAGGAACATTAATTTTTTTCATATCTTTAGCCAATTTAATATCTTGAGGTAAAGAATTCTCTAATTCTTGTAAATGATTAATATATTCAGAAACTTTATCTGATTCAACTGGATTTTTAACACATAACAAACCAGAGTAAAATGCTTTCTTACTAAATAACCTATCCTCATATTCTTCAAGTAAACCTATTGTTAAATCAATTGGAGAATTAACTGAATTAATCCAATCAATTTCACTAGAAAAATAATCTCCAGAAAGTAAAGCCTTAGATCTAGATTTTAAATATTGAGAAAATTCTTTATCTTTAATATCATTAGAAGCACTTTCTAATAATTGAGAAGCTTCTTTTAAGTGATCAAAATATTCTTTTTCAAAAGTAACAGCAGTAAAATTATTATTTAATCTTCTAACAATCGTATTTCTTTTAGAAATTTCAGTTTCATTTTCAAAATATTTTTTTAATTCTTCAGTATTTACATCTTCAGGATAAACAGTTCCACCTCTAGGTCTATCTTTAATTCCATCAAAAAACTTAATAGTATTGTTTTCATCATCAATTCTCTCTGGTCCATTAAAAATATTAAATAAATCTAAGTAAACATCTGCACCAGTTACAGAATTAACATAATCATCAATTAATTTATTTTTAACTTCTAAACTTTGTGGATGATCTTGTATTAAAAACAAAGTATCAATAATTTGTAAAGCTTTAATTAATTTAGGCAATGCTTTTTTATATCCTTCATCCAAATGATCTAATTTAATATCAAAATCAAAAAATAAAGCTTTTTCTTCTGTTAAGTAATATTCTTTTAATTTTTCTGCATTAGAATAATCAAATTTAATCATAATTATTTAAATTAAAAACAATATATAAGAATTATGGTAAAACTAAAGTAACTTCAAACCTTTAATAACTAAATCTATTTTCTTTTCATCATCTGGACCTATTCCTAAACAAGTAGTAGTACCAGGATCAACAGTTGTTCTTCCAGCATCAGTAATTAAAGCAGTAACTAATCCCAAATCTTTAGCAATTTGATTAAAACTGCTTAATTCCTTTAAACTTTCAACTTTAAGAACAATTTTAGCCATACCTTCATTTCTCCAAGATTTAACTTTGTCTTTATCACTTTTCAGAACACATTCAACAGAAGCATGCGCAACTTGAGAAGATAACTTGCCTTTTGGTAAATCTAAATCTTTTCTAACTAAAATTGCTTGTTTCATGATATTTCAGAGAGAGTTAGGTTTATAATTATTTTGAAATTTCTAAAAATATGAAATTAGAAAAAAGCCCAATAATAAAATTAGATTTAAATGTTATAAAGCTTTTCGGCTGGGAAAGACAAGTATATGATAAATTACTAGAGAGCATAATTAAAGGAATAGAACAAAATGCAAAATTTCCACCGATATATATTGAAAGAGTAGGAGAAAATTATTGGTTAGATGGTAGAGCGAGATTTGATATAAAACCAGATATCCCTGGATACCATAAACTTGCAGATGGGGGACATCATAGAGCAGTTGCTCATTATATTCTGAATGTTCCAATAAGGTGTATTTTAACAAGAGCCAGAGAAATAAGAAGTTCTGATTTTCCCGAAAGAACATGGGTTGGAGACATAAAAATAATAGAAGATAGAAGAGGAGAATATACCTTTAAAAGAGGTATTTTTCCAAATTATATTTAAACCAATTTCTTAAGTTCATCAATCATTTCTTTAATTAAATCAAAACCTTTTTGCCAGAATTTCTCATCTTCAATATCAATATTAATTTCTTTTAATATTTTAGCTGAATTCTCAGATCCACCATAACTTAATATTTTTAAATATTTAGGAACAAAACTTTTTCCTTCTTCCCTATATTTTTCATAAAGAGATAAAACTAGTAAATTACCAAATGAATAAGAATAGCAATAAAATGGCGTATGGAAAATATGAGGTATACTTAACCATTCATATTGAAATTCTTCATTAATTTTAACAGAATTACCAAATTGTTCTTTTAATACTTCCAAATAAGCTTTTTTAAGTTCTTCTAATCCAGCACCCTTAGCAATTAATTCATGAGCTTTAATTTCAAAGTCAACAAAATAAATTTGTCTTAAAGTTGTAGCATAAAGATCATCTAAATTATGAGCTAATAAATATTTTTTAAAGTTCTTATCTTTAGATTCTTTCATTAATTTATCAAATAATAACATCTCTCCAAAAGTAGAAGCAGTTTCAGCTAAAGTTAAAGGAGGATGTGCAGTTAAATTAGAATGTTTACTAGTAAGCAAATCATGAACTCCATGTCCTAATTCATGAGCCATAGTAAAAACATCTCTTAATTTTGAATTAAAGTTTAATAAAACATATGGTGTAATTCCAGGTCCAACATCCATGCAATAAGCTCCGCCCATTTTATTTTTTCTAAGTAAATAATCAATATGTTTTTCATCTACAATTTTCTTAGCTAATTTATACATTTCTGGTGAATAATCATAATAAGAATCAAAAACTAATTTCTGCGCATCTTCATAACTATATTTTTTATCATAATTTCCATAAGGAACATACACATCATATCTATTCATAACTTTAAGTTTACAAAGCTTAGTTTTTAATTTAAAATATTCTTGAAATAAATTTTTATTTTTCTTGCAAACTTTAATTAAAACTTCAATAGATTTATCGCTAATATCATTGGATTTATTTCTAATAGTCATAGGACTTTCAAATTTTCTTAAATTAATTCCTTCATTCTTCCAATCTAAAATTATATTTCTATAAACTTCATTTAACACATCTTGGTTTTTAGAATAAACATCATAAAGTGCTTGATAAGCAGCTTTCCTAACATTAGCTTTGGGATGTTTAACATAATCTGCTAATTGTTCTCTACTTAATATTTGAGTTTTACCACCAATTTTTAAAGTAAATGTAAAAGCACTTGTAATTATATCATAAATTTTAATTAAAGCAGCACTGCTTGTTATACCTTTAATATTTAATATTTTTTCTTCTGGCTCACTTAAAATATATTTTTTTAATAATCTAGCATATTGTAAATAATATTTATATTCTCTATCAACACCATTAATTATATTGCTTGCATTTTCTTCATCTAAAGATTTAAACCATAAACTAAAAAACATGATTCTATTATCAACATCAACAACTATTTCATCAATTTTTGACATAAAATTCTTAGCTGCAGAATTGCTAGTATCTTCAGAAAACCACAAATAAGCATAAGAATGTAATTTATTACATATTAAAGATATTTTCTCCTTAGTTTTAAGAACATTCATAAATTCTTGAGGAGGAAAATTAGGTTTTAATCTAGTTTTATAAGCTTCTATATGTTTAACATGATTTTCTAAATCATTAAGTAATGAATTGTATCCTTTAGAATCAATTTGAGGTAACAAGTCTTTTTTATCCCAAGTTTTAGAAGCCATAAAAAATTATTGGAATAGGTATATAAAAGTGTATCTATTAAATCCAAGTAAACAATTAACTTTATAAAATACAAATAGATCAAAACAATTATGACTTATAGAACAAATACTTGTGGAGAATTAACTGAAAAAGAACTAAAGAAAGAAGTAGAACTTTCTGGTTGGGTAGCAACTAGAAGAGACCATGGTGGAATAATTTTCATTGATTTAAGAGATAGATATGGTATTACTCAAGTAGTTCTAGATCCAAAGAAAATACCAGAAGCCAATAACCTAAGAAGAGAATGGTGTATAAAAATATCTGGAAAAGTAAGAGCAAGACCTAAAGGAATGGAAAATCCTAAAATGAAAACAGGTAAAATAGAAGTTGAATCAAATAAATTAGAAATTTTAAACGAATCTGAAACTCCTCCATTTGAAATTGATGATAGGGTTGAAACAAGTGAAGAAGTAAGATTAAAATATAGATATTTAGATTTAAGAAAAAAACATTTACAAGAAAATATAATATTTAGATCAGAAGTAATAAAGTTTTTAAGAGATTGGATGCATAATAAAAATTTTATAGAGATTGAAACTCCAATTTTAACAGTTTCTTCTCCAGAAGGAGCAAGAGATTTCTTAGTACCTTCAAGATTACATCCAGGTAAATTTTATGCATTACCGCAAGCACCACAGCAATATAAACAATTATTAATGGTTGCTGGTTTTGATAGATATTTCCAAGTAGCTCCTTGTATGAGAGACGAAGATGCAAGAGCAGATAGAAGTCCAGGAGAATTTTACCAATTAGATACAGAAACAAGTTTCTTAACACAAGATGAATTTTTTGAATTAATGGAACCATTGTTTATAGAAACCAGTAAAAAGTTTACAAATAAAAAAATATTAAAAATTCCATTTCCAAGAATACCTTACAAAGAAGCAATGTTGAAATATGGAAATGATAAACCAGATTTAAGATTTAATTTAGAAATTCAAGATATAAGTAAATTAGTAAAAGATTGTAAATTTGATGTTTTCAAAAACATTGTAAAAGAAAATGGATTTGTAAGAATGTTAAAAGCATCAGATGCTGCAAATAAATTTACAAGAAAAGATTTAGATGAATTAACAGAATTAGCTAAAAGCAACGGAGCAGGCGGTTTAGCTTACATTTCATTAAAAGACAAAGAAATAAAATCACCATTGAGTAAATTCTTAGGAGATGATTTAATTAATAAAATAATAAAAGAAGCAAATGCAAAAGATGGCGATATAATATTCTTTGGAGCAGATAAAGAAAATAAAGTATGTAAAATAATGAGCTCAATAAGAATAGAATTAGCAAAAAGATTAAACTTAATTGACGAGAATCTATTAGCTTGGCTTTGGATAGTTGACTTTCCAATGTTTGAATTTAATGAAGAAGAAAATAAAATAGATTTCATGCATAATCCATTTTCAATGCCTCAAGGTGGTTTAGAAGCGCTAGAAAAAAAGGATCCACTAACAATTTTAGCTTATCAATATGATATTGTTTGTAATGGGTATGAATTATCTTCAGGTGCTGTAAGAAATAATATTCCTGAAATAATGTATAAAGCATTTAATATTGCAGGTTATAAAAAAGAAACTGTTGATAAGAAATTTGGTCATATGATAAGTGCTTTCAAATTTGGAGCTCCTCCTCACTGTGGTTTTGCACCAGGAATTGAAAGAATGGTAATGATTTTAAGAGGAGAAAATAACATAAGGGAAATAACAGCATTCCCTAAAAATAAATCTGCAGAAGATCTAATGATGGGTGCTCCTTCTGAAGTAGATCCAAAACAATTAAAAGATCTTAATATAAAGCTAGATATTGTTAAAAAACAAAACTAAAGATAAACTTATAAATATTAATAAATTATAAATTAAAATGGAAGTCCCTAAATCATTAAGAATTTGGTATGTAATACACTTTTTCGCAGATATTTTATTTGCAATACCTTTATTTATATTTCCAGAATATACATTAAGTTTACTAGGTTTTACAACAATTGATGTTGTTACAGCAAGATTAGTGGCAGCTGCTTTAATTGGAATAGGAACTGCTTCGCTATTACAAAGAAATAATAAAATTGAATCTTTCCAAAGTACTTTAACAATAAAAGTGATTTGGTCAGTTACAGCAATTTTAGGATTAATAATTTCAATATTAACAAATAAAGCACCAATGTTAACTTGGTTAATAGTATTAATATTTGTAATATTTTCAGGAACTTGGATTTATTACAAGATAAAATTAAAATGAAAAATAAAATTGGAACAATTATAGGATTATTAGCAATAATAACAAGTCTAATATTAATTGGAATAATGGCAAAGATAATTATACCACAAATCCCCAATCATTTAATAATATTTTTAATTTCAATACCAATTGGAATATTATTTATGGATTTTGTATCTGGTCTAGCTCATTGGGCAGGAGATACTTGGGGAAATGAATATTGGCCAATATTGGGAAAATCATTCATAAGACCATTTAGAGAGCACCATACAGATCAAAAAGAAATTACTAAACATAATTTTATTAAAACAAACATAAACAATGCAATAATAACAATTCCATTTTTAATATTGGCAATAAACTTAGCACTCTCAGATTTAAAAAGTAATTTTTTAATAGGAAGTACTTCATTAGTAGTAGCATTACTGGCTTTATTTACAAATCAAATTCACAAATGGGCACATACAAAAAGAGTTAATAGATTCGTAAGATATTTACAAAAAAAGAGATTAATATTATCACCAGAAAATCATAAAATACATCATACAAAACCACATACAGATTATTATTCAATAACAAACGGTTGGACTAATAAATTATTATACAAAATAAAATTCTACAGATTATTGGAATACCTTATTAGTAAATTAACTGGCGCAACCCCTAGAGATTATTAATTATATTTAAACAATCTTTTTTCTGATTCAACTACTTGTAAAACAGTAAAAGTTCTAGCAACTAATTCTTTATATTTTGTTTTTCCCAAAGATTTTTCATATTTTTCTTTATTTTGTTCAAGGTCACTTAAGAAATTAGTTAAATAAATAATATGTTCTTTTCTTGAACCATCAATAATTATTCGTTTTTTAAAAGCATTTTGAATATTATCTAAGGTAGAATCTAATCCATCAAGACTTTTATTAAAAAAATAATTATTCACTTGATTTTCAATTGGTTGTTTTATAAGATGAACTGCCCCACCAATCCCAATACCTGTTCCAATAGTTAATAATAAAGATCTTAATTTAGATTTAAAAGACATAAAATAAGCTATTATAGTAATTATTTAAATTTTACCAGAAACATAAATTCCAAGAACATAACTCAAAGCATGACTAGCTCTTAATGGTTTTTTAAGTTCAGGCGTTAATCTAAAAGTAAAATCTAATTTATCTCTTAATTCCTGACTTAATCCAAATTTATCATCGCCAAAAACTAAAGCAAATTTCTTATTCTCCATCAAAGTAGTTTTAAGATCTTTCTCATTAGAAATAGAATGTTTACTAAAACCAACAGAAACAAATCCTGAAGGCAGTTTATTAACAATATTCAATTGAAATATGGTATAGTCAATACCTTTAGTTTCTTCTTTAGCTTTATTTAAAGTTTTTTCAAAGTTAGTTTTATTATCTGTAATAACATAAAGTGGTAATTTAAAAATCCAGCAAAGTCTTAAAAAATCTCCAATCTCACTAGCTAAAGCAGGATTTTCCAAAACAACTGCAAATTTACTTAAATCAACTTTTAAAGAAAAATCTTTCATCCATAAAGCCTTATTAGAATAAGATAACCTATATTTTAATCCATCATCAAATTTTTTAACTTCTAAATAAATTATATCTCCTTCTTCACTAAAATTAATTCCTTCATATTTTAAATAAGGATTAATATGCCTATAAAGAGATTTAGCAGAAATCTTAATTTTATCATGAAATTTATTTTCAATTGAATATATTTTAATATTAAATTTTTTAACTAAGTTTAAACAATCTTCTTTAATAGTCTTAAAATTAAATGTTTTCCAAGAATTAAATAAAACACCAACTCTTGAAATTTCGTGAAGTTCTAGAAATTTATTTGCACTTAATTTACTTTCAACTAAACAACCAACAATATCTTCTTCATAAATTAAAGAATTATCTAAATGTTTTATTTTAGAAATAAAAGTTTTTTCATTTATATCAAATTTATTTAAAAATAACAAATATTTCATAGGTACCATTTTCAATTAAAACTTATAAAAGTATTCATAATAAAAGATTACTTTAACGTAGTAACATAAAGAAAGCTATTTAAAGATTTTGAAAATTTCAAAAGAATGGCACAAAGTAAACCTATAAAGATTAATGGAAAATTAAAACCAATACAAGAATTGCCAAAATTAAGTCATTATGATAATTTAGCAGATAATGTTAGAAAATGGTACCTAAAAAATGTTGCTGCAAGTGTTCTATGTATTGGTATAACTGCTCACACTCTAAAAGAACAATATGATAATAATCCAAGTCTTGCTTATTTAGGAGGAGCAGCTTCAGTAGCAGGAGTTTTATTAGGTTATAAACAAGTTACAGATTTTAGGAAAAAATTTAGAAAAAATCCTTTAACAAATCAGCTAGAAAGAGCAAAATTAGTAGAGGCAGATGGAAATGAATTAGTAAGACACCCAATGTATTCAGCTTATGGTTTAGTACACATAGGAATGATGTTAATGTTTCCTTCATTCTTAAATTTAACTGCTCAAATTGGAAATTTAGTTTTATTAGATTTGACTGCAACAAACGAAGAAAAAGCTTTGCAAAAAGTGTATGGGGATCAATATAAAAAATATAAAGAAAAAACTCCTAAGTATATTCCCCCTTTAAGTAAAGTGCAAGATAGAGTTAATTCATATTTAATTCAACATCCAAAATTAGAAAATTTAGTAAATTTATTTAAATAAAAAAAATAAAAGAAGTTATATGCTAGCTTCAACATATTCTCCATAAATATTTTTTTCTGCAAGCTTATTTACTTCTAAGATTAATGATTTCAAGGATGCTTTCAAAGATTTCTTTAAACCCCAGTCTATAGCATTAACAGAAACCAACCCATATGCCGTATTAGCTGCAATACTTGAAAACAACAATGGTTTTCCAAAATAACTAGATTCAAAGACTTTGAAATAAACATTCAAATCAAAGACCTCTGTTTCATCTCCATATTCAACCAAGAACTTTTCCATGTATTCTCTTAAAGTATCTCTATCAAAATTAGACACTTTAAGGTCCCCAGAAAAATCTATTTCTATTCTGCTTTTAAGTTTCTCTAAAGCCATTCTATCCACCCCCAATACTTAACCCCATATATTAATAGTTAAGCTTGTTATTAAACAATATTGAATAGTAACATATACTTTAGAAAAGTAAAATCATTCAAAAGTAGAAACAAAAACAATTAAGTATAAAAATATATTCTAATCATTTCTAAAATATGCAGGGATGCCGGAGTGGCCAAACGGAGCAGTCTCAAAAGCTGTTGGCTTAGGCCTACGTAGGTTCGAACCCTACTCCCTGCATTCAATAATTAAACTTATAAACATATACTTTAATTTTAGTTTATGATTAAAAAAATAATTATAGATCAAGAAGAAAATATTCATTATTACAAAAAAGGAGATTTCCATTCTCATTTTGGATTTCTGAAAGAAAAAGATATAACAGAAGGGATAGTAAAAAGTAATCTAGGAAAAGAGTTTATAGTATTTGATGCAAGTTTTATTGATAATATTCATCAGATAAAAAGAGGTCCTGCAATTTCTCATCCTAAAGACATAGGAACAATTATTGCAACAACAGGTGTAGGGGTAAAATCTAAAGTTGTAGATGCTGGTTCTGGTTGTGCAAATTTAGCTTTAAGTTTAGCAAGAATAGGATGCGATGTTACAACTTATGAAATAAATCAACAACATCATGATATAGCAAAACATAATATTGAAAATATAAATAAAAAAATTAAAATAAAAAACAAAGACATTTACAAAGGAATAGATGAAAAAAATTTAGATTTAGTAATGTTAGATTTACCAGAACCTTGGCAAGTTCTAGAACATGCACATAAAAAACTTAAATCTGGTGGTTTTTTAGTAGCTTATCTGCCTACAATAATACAAGTTTCGCAATTAGTACAAAATCTAAAAGATAAATTTTATTTGTGGAAAGTTTCTGAAACTTTAGAAAGAGAATGGCATGTTGCAGAGTTAAGAGTAAGACCTAAAAACCAAATGCTAGGCCATACAGCATTTTTAGTGTTTGCTAGAAAGATTTAAAAATATAGTAAAAAACATAATTCTATGGAAACAAGCACATATGTAATTGATACTTCTGTTATAATAGAAAGATTAGTATCTCAATTTATTAAAAACAAAAAAATAGTAGGAAAAATATTAATTCCAAAAGCAGTTCTAGCTGAATTAGAACATCAAGCAAATACAGGACAAGAAATAGGTTTTCTAGGTTTAGAAGAGTTGCAAACATTACAAGATTTAAATAAAAAGGGAAAAATTGAACTGCAATTTGTTGGTGAAAGGCCTAATTTATATCAAGTTATTGAAGCAAAAAGAAGAGGAGAAATTGATGCTTTAATAAGAGATATTGCTTATGCTGAAGGAGCAATATTAGTAACAGCAGATAAAGTTCAATCAGAATCAGCAAAAGCTCTAGGCATGGAAGTTATGTATTGTGGTAGAAAAGAATTAGCAGAAAAATTAGAAATGGAAAAATATTTTGATAATATAACTATGTCTGTTCACTTAAAAGAAGGTTGTACACCGCAAGCAAAAAAAGGTGGACCTGGTAATTGGAAATTAGAAGAAGTAGGAAAAGAAAAATTAACACAATTACAAGTTGAAAACATGGCTAAAGAAATTGTTGAAAGAGCAAGAATTGAACCAAATGCTTTTATCGAAATTTCAAGACCTGGATCAACAATTGTTCAATATAAAGATTATAGAATTGTAATAACTAAAACTCCTGTTTCAGATGGATGGGAAATTACATCCGTAAAACCAATAAAAGTTTTAAAAATTGAAGATTATAATTTACCAGATAAAATTGCAGAAAGAGTAAAAGCAAAAGCAAGAGGAGTAATAATTGCAGGAACTACAGGTTCAGGTAAATCAACATTTGCTCAATCTCTAGCTGAATATTATGCAGCAAGTAAATTTGTAACTAAAACAGTAGAAAGTCCAAGAAGTTTAATATTATCTGAATCAATAACGCAATATAGTAAAAATTTAGCTAGTAGTGAAGAAATCCATGACATTTTATTTTTAGCAAGACCAGATTATATTATATTTGATGAAATGAGAGACACACCAGATTTTGTATTATTTACCGATTTAAGATTAGGCGGTTCTAATGTTCTAGGAGTTTTACATGCAGCAACACCAATAGATGCAATTCAAAGATTTATTGGAAGATTAGATACAGGAATGATTCCGAGTGTTTTAGACACTTTATTATTTATTGACAAAGGAACTGTATCTCAAATTTTAACAGTTCAAATGATAGTTAAAGTTCCTTCAGGAATGACAGAAGCAGATTTAGCACGTCCAGTAATTGAAGTTAAAGATTACTTAAATGATAAATTAGTATTTGAAATTTATAGTTATGGTGAAGAAACAGTAGTTATTCCAGTTCAAGAAGGTGGAGAATTTGTAAATCCAACAAATAGGTTGGCAGAAAAACAATTAGAAAGAGAATTAAAACAACATGTAGATCCAGTTAAAGTAAAAATGCTTTCAAGTGGAAGAGCAGAAATTTATGTTCCTGCAGAAGAAATTGCAAGAATAATTGGAAAAGAAGGAAAAAATATTGACAAACTAGAAAAACAAATGGGAATAAAATTGACTGTTAAAGAATTAGTAGATAATGGTTCTATTGAAGATGAAGAAGATTCAAATAGAAGTCCTATAAATTATAAAATAGAAGAAAGTAAAAAAGCAGTTGTATTCAAATTAGCACCACAATATTCTGGTGCATCAGCAGAGTTACATGTTGACAATCATTTCTTATTAGCTACAACAGTAGGGAAAAATGCTGAATTAAAAATTAATAAAAAATCTCAACTAGGAAGAGAACTTCTAAATGATTTAAATAAAGGTAGAAAAATAGAAATTAGAATTTAATAATCTTAATATATTAAAAGAAATAATAATTTTTATGAGTGAAGAAAAATCTCCAAGAATAACAAGTGCAGTTCTAGTTGAAAAAGATGGAAAGTTTTTATTAGGAGAAAGAAATAAAGATAGTGCCAAAGGTTACTGGGTAATACCTGGTGGTGGAGTTAAATTTGGAGAAACAATTTATGATGCTGCAATAAGGGAAATAAAAGAAGAAACAAATTTAGATGTAGAGATAATAAAATTAATTGGTTATAAAGAAGTAATAGTTACCGAACATAATTATCATCGTTTAATTTTCTTTCACTTAGCAAAACCAAAACATACAAATATAGAAGCTAAAGATGATATATCAAAAGCAGAATTCTTTTCTATTGAAGAAATTAAAAAATTAAAACTTATTGATAGTGCCCAATGGGCTTTAAAAGAAGCAGGTTTTTGGAAATAATTTATTTTTATATAATTTTTAATAATATTTTTAATTCATCTAAATCTATTTTGTTGAACTGCTCTTTATACAATTCATTGACTAACCAAAGTCCACTCTCTTTAATTTTTTCCTTTGGAGAAAATAATCCCAACCATTTTTCAGAAGGCTTGCACTCATTACAATTAGAAATAGTGAAAATAATTTTTGATTCTAACTTTAATCTATCTTCTTTCTTAATAACTTCAAAGATAACAAAACTAAAATTATCCCGCATATATTTTGTAACATTCTTTTCCACTTCTTTTTGTTTATTAAAATTAATGTGCGGATTTTTTATTCTCACTTCTCTAATAAGAGGTGTAAGTTCCCAATCTTTCAAGAAAGGATCTTTGTTTTTATTCAATAAACATCTACCTATATTTTTTCTGAATATGCTTCTATCTTTATTTTCATTAATAAAATGTTCTTTCAATCTTAATCCAAGATTATTTTGTCCAGTATGTGTTCCTATTCTCACAATTCTCTCACCCATATGGGCATTTTCTCCTTTCTCAAAAAGAATATAAATACCATTAAGGGGAATTTCATTATTATTAAATGGAAAGTAAAATCTTTTCATTCCATTAAACCAATTATGAATAGTAGAGCATTCTTCGCTCATTTTATTTTTCCTTTTAAGTATTGAAGTTGTTTTCCAATACCTAAACCTTCAAGTGGAATTTTATAATCTTTTAGACTATTAATAAGATATTTTCTATAATTTTCACCTGCAAGAAAAATAAATTCATCATTATTTAGATCAGCAACTTTCCTTAATTCTTCCAAAACATTCGCAGCCCACATTTTTTTCTCAACGGAATTCATAGCATTAAGTGTCTTATCATAAGTTTCTATTTCTTTATCTAAATTCAGTAATCCATATTTTGCAGAAAGAATAAATATCTTATCTGGATTAAAAGACTTAGCAAAACTAAGATTCATTTTAAAAAGTGAGCTTATGTAGATATCTTTTGCCCTTGCTTTATGAAGCAATTTTTTATTAGCACATGAAATTAATACAATTTTAGCCATTTTATATATAAATTTCAAATACTATTCAAAGTCATTTTTTATCAAAAATATCATGTTTTAAATTTTTAAAAGTTTCAGCAATATCAATTATATATTTTCCTTCTTCTAATCTATAAACCATTGGTTCACCTTTAAATAATCTAACAAGATCTAATTCAAATTTTCCAGGTTTCAAAATATTAACAGAAGCCAAATCTAAAATCACTGGTTTGTCATCTGCATGACCAACTATCTCTAAAACATCTTGCTCTATTTTCTCTTTTTCTTGTGCAGTTAATTGACTAGTTGCTTCTTTTACTTTTTCTAAAGCTTCTTTTCTAATGAAAAAGAAAAATTTACCACCGCAATCACTACATCCTTTTAAAATTTCAGAATTAGCATCTTCATACAACTTACTACATTTAACACATTGGTGCATTAAAATAACAAGGAACTATAATATATTAAGATTTCTATATAACAAGCATTATAAGATAGACTTATAAATTTTATTTTTATTATATTTTTATGACATTAGAAGAAAATGTAAATAAATTAGTAAATGAAATTAAAGGTGCTAAAAGTGATCTAATGGTTGTATTTGCATGTGCAGTCTTTGCAACAATAGCTTCTTGCAATTCATGTATTAAAATGAATGATGTACTTTCTTATGTTAAACCAGAATTAAAAGTTGAAAATGTAATAGGTAAAGAAGCTCCAGAAAAGTTCTATGAAATAAATAGACAAAAAGTTTATTTAGAAATTGATGGAAAACCAGTAGATCAATACGTAAAAGAAAAACAATAATTTTATCTTTTATTTTTCTTATTATCCATTGTTAATAATTCAATTCTTTTAGGATCTTTTCTAATTTCTTTAACAATAGTGGCAGGCCCAACAATAGTTAATCCAGGTCTTCTTTTTAATAAAAAATTTCCTAAATCTTTTTTTATTTTTTCAAATAAAGAATTTTTCTTAGGACTGTAATCAATACTAGCAATTTCTACACCTTTAAAATCTTTAGTAATAATTTCCATTGTTCTTTTAATCAATTCAGATTCTTCAAGTGGATCTAATCTCCCTTCAATAAGTAAAATATTTCCTTCTTTAACATATTTTAAGATTTTAGAAATTTTCTCACTCATACTAAGTTGAGCAAATTCATGATGCGGCATATATTGTAGCGTTAACATTCTCTTTTTTAGTTACCTCTATCTTTTTACTAATTTAAATAGTTGTTCATAAAACTCATCCATATTAGTACCTTTCAAAGCACTAACACCAATAGTTGGATATTGTGGAAAAGCTGCTTCCACTCTTTTAATATCTGCTTTTCTTAAATCTGATTTATTAGCAACAATTAATACTGGAATATCTCTAGCTGCTAGGTTTCCAATAATAGTAATATTAACTTGACTATAAGGATTTTGAGTTGAATCTAAAACAACTAAAACACAATCTACTTGATCTAACCATTTAATAGCTTCAATAACTCCTTTAGTAGCTTCTTTAGCCCTATCTTTAGCTTCTTTAGCATTCATCTTATGTTTTATGAAATCTTCATAATCAATCTTAGTAGCAATTCCAGGTGTATCAACTAAATTAAAAGTTAATTCTTTTCCTTTAGATTTGATAGTTACTTTCTCTTTAATAATTACTTCTCTTGTTTCATGAGGTATTGCACTAGCAGTTGTAAACTCTTCTCCCAACCAATCTTTAGCTATTCTATTTGCTAATGAAGATTTACCTGCATTTGGTGGACCATAGAAACCTAACTTAACACGTTTTTTACTTCCAAAAGCTCCAAAAATCCCCCTAAAAAAACTTCCTAACCCTTTTATCATAATAAAAATTCTAATAAAACCTACACTTTTAAGCTTTTTGGTAAATTAATATACTATTTAACAACTAATGAAAAACTTCTCCATGTTCAGAAAAATCAAACTGATATAACAAAGAATCTAAGTTTAAAGCAGCTAAATTCCCAAGTCCTGAAGGTCTTTTATGCCTAATCCCAACACCAAAAGCCATATCCTTACAGTTTCAATTTTATGTAAAATCACTTAGTATGTATTTCTACAATATCTCCTTCTTTTAAAACATGTTCTAATCCAACATTGCTTCCACTATGTTTAACACTTTTTCCCCAAACTCTTGCATATTTAAAATTTTTAACAAAATCTTTATGAACATTTTCAGCTAAATCTAAAACAGTACTTCCTTTTTCTAAAGCAACTGGTGGCCAATCTGGTTTTTTACCTTGAGTCTTAGTTTGAACATAAACTAAATCCAACATATTCCAAATTCCTTCTTTAATATTATCAGCCCAAACAACAGGATATTTACATTTAAAAGAAGTCATTACTTTATTAACAACAACTAAACATTTCTTAATTTCATTTTCTGTGTTTTCTTTTCTAATTTTTTTCAAACTAATAAAACATTTTTCAAATTCATTTTCAATTATTTTAATTTGTTTCTCACAATCTTGAGTTCCATCTACAATTATAACAATTAAATCTGAAGTTCTTGCAATGGCTAACAAACTAGGTCCGCTATCTCCCCTCATAAAACCTTCAAATATAGCTGGAATTTCAACTAACTGAATTTTAACACCTTCATAATCCATAACTCCAACTTCTGGTTTTTTAGTTGTAAATGGATAATCTGCAATTTCAATTTTAGCTCCAGTTAATTTATTTAGTAAATAGCTTTTTCCAGAATTAGGAACCCCAATTAAAGTAACTTGAGCAGCTCCTTCTTTTTTAACTATTGGAGTATAACCTCCACCGCCTTTTTTACTTCTTTCTTTCTCAACTTTTTCTCTTAATTTAGCTATTTTTTCTTTAATTTCTCCTCTTAATTTTTCTGACCCTTTATGTGAAGGTGAGGCAGAAAGTAAATTCTGCAAAGCTTTTATTTTTTCTTCATTAGTTTTAGCTTGCTCTACTTTCTCTAGTGCTTTACCATATTCATATCCTGCATTTACTGGCATAAAATAACAAAATATATAGAATTAATAAAGATTAGCATTAAAAACAACAATCTTTATAAAACAATTAAATTCCACAAATTCATGCAAGATAGAACATTAGCATTAGTAAAACCAGATGGTGTAAAAAGACATTTAGCTGGAGAAATAATTTCTAGATTCGAAAGTACGGGATTAAAAATTGTAGCAATGAAAATGGTATACGTGGACAAACCATTTGCATTAAATCATTATCCAGTTACTGAAGAATGGTATAAAAAAGTAGGAAATAATACTTTAGATGATGCAAAAAAATATGGAATAAGTTCATTAGAAACAATTGGAACTGAAGATCCAATAGAAATTGGGAAAAAAGTTCATAATTGGAATGTAGAATTCTTAACTTCAGGCCCAGTAATAGCAATAGTTCTTGAAGGTTATCATGCAGTTGAAGTTGCAAGAAAATTAGCAGGTGCAACACTTCCAAACTTAGCAGCCCCTGGAACAATAAGAGGAGATTTATCTTCACATTCTGCTTTATCAGCAAATATTAATAATAAAGCAATTCCAAACTTAGTACATACTTCTGGTGATAAAGAAGAAGCTAAAAGGGAAATAAAATTATGGTTTGATGAAAGAGAAATTCATTCTTACAAATCAATCCATGACACTTTATTATAAATACAAAACTTTTTATTTCTATAAAAAACTAATTTCACATGCCAGACCACTATTTTACACAAAAACCAACATCTGAATTAAAAATAAATAAAGTAAAATCAATTTTAAGAAATAAAGAAATGAATTATTTCACAGCTTCAGGTTTATTTTCAATAAAAAAAGTAGACAATGGTTCTGCATTATTAATTAATAATTGCATTATAAAAGAAAAAAATAAAATTCTAGACTTAGGTTGCGGCTACGGAATTATAGGATTAAGTTTATTATTAACAATTAAAAATATAGAGGTAGTTTTTTCAGATATAAATGAAAGAGCATTAAAAATAACAAAAGAAAATTTAAAATTAAATAATGTAACTGGAAATCTAATACAAAGTAATTCTTTTGAAAAGATAAAAGAAAGTTTTGATGTTATTTTACTAAACCCGCCGCAAACAACAGGTAAAGAAAATTGTTTTCAAATGATAAAAGATTCAAAAGAACATTTAAATAAAAAAGGAACTTTACAAATAGTTGCTAGACATAATAAAGGTGGAAAAGAATTATCTAAAAAAATGTTTGAAGTATTTGGTAATATGAAAGAAATTGCAAAAGGCTCAGGTTATAGAACTTATCTAAGCCAAAAGCCTTAAAAGTGTTAATTAATAAAAGATTATATGGCAATTGAATATCAAAGTTTGTTCATAAATATTCTAGGAGCATTTTTAATAATAATTTTAGGATTAATTTTAGGTCAAATAATAAGCAACATAATTAGAAGGTTTATAAGAGGAATAGGAGCTTCGAAAATACTTGAACAGCAGTTAAAAGTAAAAGTAAAACTAGACACATACATAAGTACAATACTAAAGTATACAATATACTTAATAGCAATAATATTAGCATTAAATCAATTAGGCTTATCTACAAAAGTATTAAAGATTTTATTTATAATAATTTTAATATTTATAATAATATTTACAATTTTAGCATTTAAAGACTGGCTTCCAAATTTATTAGCAGGAATATATTTGATAAGAACTAAAAAGATAAAAAAAGGTGAAATAATAAAAATAAGTGAAATAGAAGGCAGGATTTTAGAGGTAAATTTATTGGAAACTAAAATAGAAACAAATAATAAGGAGATACTATTTATACCTAATTCAACGATAACAAGAAAAGTGGTGAAAATAATAAAAAAATGATTAAAGCCTATGTATTAATTGAAGTTGAAGGCATTGAATCAAATAAAGTTGCGAAAGAGTTAACTCAACTAGAAGAAGTTGAAAACATAAATCTTGTTAATGGCGATTATGATCTTATTTCTTTAGTAAAAGCAAAAAATGTAATTGATCTAAAAGAATTAGCTTTAGAAAAAATTGGAAAAGTTAAAGGCGTAAACAGAACAAATACATTTATAATTGCAGATTAAATTTTATATAAATTCAAAAATTCTTCTTCCATAAAATGTAAATCTTTTGGAATAATAAAACATTGAGGATAAATATTAATATTTATTTTTAACAAATCTTCAATCTTTCCATATTTAATTATTTGTTCATCTGTTCCTAATCCAGCACAAACAACAGCATAAGTTCCTAAATTTACAGAACCATCTCCATTTTCATTTAAACAATTTAATCCGTCTTTAAAATTCATATATTTATTTGTCTTAGGATCTAAATCTAATAAAAATAAAGTATGCATTCTTCCATTTTCTAAATAAATATCAAAAGGAGTATGAATATTTTTATAATTAAATGGAATAGAAGCAGTTTTTCCAAATTTATATAAACTTAATCCAGTATCACCAACAGCAGTTAAAATAGAAGAGTTATGTAAAACTTTACAATTTCCATTTAATTTTTTCACTCTTAAATAAATGTCAACATGTGTAGTTGCTGAAAAAACATCTCCTTTAACTAAAAAAGCAACCTCACCACCTAATGAACTATTAACAATATCATCTCCAGATTCAACTAATTCTCTATCAGCTAAAATAATAGTTTTGCCAATTAATTTTTCAAAATCTTTAATATTAAAATTTAACTTAGAAGTATAATTTTCTAAATAAATAAAATCGCATTTCTTAAGAGTTTCAAGAGCATTTAAAGTAATGTCTTTCTCATTTCCCAATCCAATTCCAATTAAATACAACATAAAATTAAATTGAGAAAAAACCTTATAAAACTATCTTAAATCATTAATTAGCTTATACAATTTTAATACAAATAAACATAATAAAGCTCCGCTTACAAAAGACAAAATATTAAAATTAATAAAGTAAAATACAAAAGCAATAAAAAAGAAAAGTAAATTATAAAATAAAATAATCCATTTTTTTTCTATAAACAACAAACTGCCATAAGGCAGACCATAAATAAAAACCAAAATAGAGCTTAAAAAAGTTAAATCTTTAGATAAAAAACTAGAAACTAAACCTAAACCAAAATATAAGTATTCAAATTTAAGAAAAAAAGCAACAACAATACCTATTAAAAATAACCATAAATTAAAATTATTAAATAAAAAAATTAAAACTAAAATAAATAAAATCACTACTTCTAATATTCTAAAATAGATTTTACTTACTTCTAATTCTTCTTGTGTAGATTTACCAATAAAATAACCAAGAAAAGAACCTAAGAAAGATAAAAATACATGAATCATAAATTAATAAGAAAAAGGTTGAATATAAAATTAATGTCTTAAAGTAATTGGTCTTGTTCCGGGAAATACTAAAAAATGTCCTGCATCTTTTTTTCCAGAGTCTACTGGTATAGCATCTGATATTACAGCATCAACTAAAGCATCTAATCCTGAATCTCCTACAGAAGCATCTGCACCTGAAGTTTCTGAATCATATGTTGCTGGATTAACTCTAAGATGTAATTCCATAGGATAAGGATTATTATTACCTTCTTTTATTTTCATAGTTAAACGATATATCATATCTATTCCTGTTTCTGGTAATTCAAATTCAACTTCTTTAACTCCTTCTTTATATCCTTTAACTCTAGTCCAAGAAAGTTTAGCTTTTTTACTTTCTGGAAGTGTACCAGAAACAACAACACCACCATCTATGTATTTATGTCCACCATCTAAAAGAGCAACAGCCCTAGTTGAACCATTTGTATAAATTGCAACTCTAGAGAAAGAACTTCCACCATCAACATGCTCAGCATCTCTAGCATAGAAACCAGCATCTGGATCGCTTACTGGAACAGTAGCTCTAGCAAAACTAACAGAATCTAACAGTTCTCCTCTATTTGCTAACCTGCATTTATAAGTACCTGGTACTAAATTTATTTCTTTGTAGCCAACTAATCTAGAGCTTGTACTTCCAGCTGAACTAGAAACTTCTAATATTTCTTCTAAAGGAAGTTCATCTCCACTTTCATTTTCAGAACATTCAACAGCTCCAGCAGGTCTAACTGTTAAGTCTATAATTGGTCTACTAGGAATATAATCAACATCTGGATAAACAACAACTGCATCTGGGTGAGTTGGAAATCCAGCATCTGAGGATTCTTCATCAGTAGTTCTTTCTTCACGAGAAGGGCTAGGAATACGTATTTCTTGTCCTACGCTTCTACCTATTAAATGATAAGCACCAATACCAATAAGTGATGCAGCTAAAATTCCCCAAATAAATGATTTAGCACTCATTACTTACTTACCTCTCATTACTACGTCAAAACGCATTACACCAGTGTTTGTGTCAGACAATTTAGTAATAGGTTTAAGCGCCTTTTCTAAAATATTATCACAAACTGTACCAACAGTTCCATATTCATGAACACTAACACTATCAAGATTAAAAGTATTATCACTATTCATAGAGCCAACTTCATATTCATATTTACAAGTTTCTCCTGATTTAAAACTACCAAGTTGATTTTTATAAATTCCATTAGCAGCATCAATTATAGCAGCTTTATATGGATCAAACGCATTTGTACCTTTTATTGTAATTTTTTTTACAGGTCCAGAAACACCAGTTTCTCTAACTTCAGCAACAGCTGCATCTAAAGAACGACCTGCGTCTTGAGTTATTACTCCAGCATCAACAAGTCTAGCAACACCACTATCAGCATAAACAGTAGCAGCATCTGGATGAGGAACAACAGGAGTATTAACACCAGAATCTGTAGCTACAGAAACACCACTGTCAACAACAGCAGCTATTCCACCATCAGCATTACCTGATTTAGAACCGCAGCCATCACAACTATTACAAGCTTTGCCTGCAAGACCTAAAGCTAAAAGACTTGCTCCAACATATTTAACACCTTTAGGTGTATGTTCCCATAATTTTTTAGCAGCAGAAGCATAAGCTCTAAATCTAGAAGGATTTTGAACTACAATAACTTCTTCTTGACTATCTACACCATATGTTCTTTCTTTATTACGTTGAGCTGCAATACTTCCAATTTTTAATTCTGGAATTTCTAATCCCCAAGCACTTGCAAAATCTGGATCAAATCTAATTTCAGGATGTTCTATTCCAATTCTTTCTGATCTTAATAATTTTTGTCTCTTACCTTTTCCATCTTCAAAATAAGCTTGAGCATCTAAAAGTTTATATTTTCCTTTTCTAGTAAATCCTAAAAAAGTTTCATTTTCAATTCTTCTAACTACTAATTCTTTAACATGTTCTTCTAATTTTTTAGGATCTATTCCTTTATTTGTCAAAAATTGAATTGCTTCTTCTTCATATTGTTCAATCCATCTTTCTATTTCATCAATATCTACCATACCAACAAATTTGCCACCTTTAGTTTGAACAGGAGCAAAATGTTTCATATCTAATTTGTAAAGTGAGTTATCTCTCACACCTTCATCTTCAATATTTGCACCTATTTTATTATCTCTTAATGTAAAAGGAACATCAAATCTAGTGTCATAATGAGTACCTTCTTTTCCATTTTCATATCTAACATAAGGATAACCATGAACATCTAAAATATTACTTACTTCACCAGAAGTTGCATCTTTTTCTACGCCTTTAATTTGCATAGCAACAATATCTAATCCAATTACTTTAGAAATATCATGATTGCCAGTAACATTCATAATTAAACCTTCTAATTTTGAAGGTCTTTGTTCCCAAGTACCTATAGCAACAATTTTTTTAGGTTCTCTAGTTAGAATTTCTGAATCACTAGTTAATAAATAAAAAGCAGAAGAATCATCCTGACCAAGACCTTGATGAATACTTGTTTTATCAATAGAATCTCCTAATTGAGTAGCATTTACTAAAGAACCAGTTCCAGCAGCTTCAGTACCACTTGTTGTGTTTTTTGAAGCTTTTACTATTTGAGACTTATCAGGACCATATAATCTAGTTTTACCTTGAGTTGTGGAACTTGCCATTTTATCACATCTAACTAGTAGTAACAAGTTATTTAAATCTTTCTAAAATTAACAGCAAGGCTCTTTATAACCGCAATTCTGACAAATAGCGTCTTTTCTACCAGCAATAGCAACCATAATATTGCCACAATTTGGGCAGTTTTGATGTTTTATAGTTGAATCAGACATAAGAAAATAAATAAAGAAATTAATAAAAAACTACCTATAAAGTTTATATATAAAATCAATAATAAAAAATAATGGAAAATTGTCAGTTATGTGAAATTCCAGAAAAAGAAAGTTATAGGTTGATAAAAGAAAATAATCATGCTATGGCTTGCATAATTCTTGAACCAATAACAGAATCTCATTTACTTATATTACCAAAAAGGCATGTAGTAAATTTAAAAGAACTTCAAGACCAAGAAGCTAAAGAATTTTTAACTTTAGTTTATGAAATGTCAGAAATATTACAACAAAAGTTTAATACAAAGGGAGCAATTACTTCTATGAATCATGGATCTAGTGCTTCACAAAGCCATATACATTTTCATACAATAGCAACTGATCTTAGCATGAGAGATGCTTTTGCAGAAAAATTAAATGGACCAAGTAGAAAAAGATTAGCAGAAGAAGAATTAACAAAACTAGCTAATAATATTAAAGCAATAATTACTGAAAGGTAAATGCAATAATATAAAAACAATAAAAAAGAGAATAAATCAATGGAACAAATAGTAACACCATGGGAAGTTAAAGGTGAATTAGATTACGATAAATTGGTAAAACAATTTGGTGTAGAAAAAGTAGATACAGAAGTACTAGATAAATTAGAAAAGCATACAAAAGAAATACATTTCATGTTAAGAAGAAAAGTTTTTTTCTGCCATAGAGATTTAAAATGGTTATTAAATGAATATGAAAAAGGAAATAAATTTTATTTATACACAGGAAGAGCTCCTTCTGGTCCAATTCATATAGGCCACATGATGCCATGGATGTTCACAAAATGGTTACAGGATAAATTTAAAGTTGAATTATTATTTCAATTCCCAGATGAAGAAAAATTTTTATTTAAAGATAATTTAACTTTGAAAAATACAGAACATTATTTACATGAAAATATGTTAGACGTGATTGCTTTAGGTTTTAATTCTAAAAATACAAAATTCTTAATAGATACAAAAAATGCAGATGTAATGTATAAAGAAGCATGCAAAGTTGCTAAAAAGATTACATTCTCAACTGTTAAAGCAGCATTTGGTTTAAATGATCAATCCAATATTGGACAAATATTTTATACTTCAATGCAAACAGTCCCAGCATTTCTTCCATCAGTATTAAAAAATAAAAATATTCCATGTTTAATTCCACACGCAGTTGATCAAGATCCACATTTCAGATTAACAAGAGATATTCTACCAAAATTAGGCCATTATAAACCTGCTTCAATTCAATGCATACTTCTACCTCCATTAATAGGAGTAGCTGGAAAAATGTCTTCATCTCAAGTGTCATCAGCAATATTAACAATAGACACGCCAGAAGAAGCAGAAAGAAAAATTAGAAAATATGCATTCTCAGGTGGAAGAGCAACTTTAGAAGAACACAGAAAACTTGGTGGAAACCCAGACGTAGATGTAAGTTATCAATGGTTAAGAATGATGTTTGAACCTGATGACAAAAAATTAGAAAAAATTTACAATGATTACAAATCAGGAAAATTATTATCAGGTGAACTAAAAGAAATTTTAATTGAAAAAGTAAAAGTATTTTTAAAAGAACACCAAAAAAATAGAGAAAAAGCTAAAAAACAAGTTGACAAATTTATGTTTAAAAAATAGATATATTTTTATTATTAATTAAATTAGAAATTTTATGGAAATAGAATATGAAGCAACTTTCCCAGATATAGATAAAGAAAAAATTAGAGAAAAATTAAAAAAGATAGACGCTAATTTAATAAAAAAAGAATTCTTACAAAAAAGATTTGCATTTAATCTACCTAATGAAAATAAAAATGCATGGTTGAGAGTCAGAGACGAATCAGATAAGATAACAATGAGTTTAAAGATAGTTGATGGAAATAAAATTGAGAATCAAAAAGAAATTTGCTTAAAAGTAGATAATTTCGAAAGCGCAGTAAAATTTCTAGAAAATGTTGGTTGTAAAAAGAAGGCTTATCAAGAATCTAAAAGAGAATTATGGAAATTAAATAATGTAGAAATAACAATAGATGAATGGCCTTTTTTAGAACCATTTGTAGAAATTGAAGGGAAATCAGAAAGCGAAGTTAAAAATATTAGTGAAAAAATTGGATTTGATTATAATAAAGCATTATTTTGTGCAGTAGACACATTGTATCATATAAAATACAAGATATCAGAAGAAATAATAAATAATCAAACACCGTTAATAGCATTTGACGCAAAAAATCCATTTATAAAAAATTAACGTTTAACACTTCTCATTGAACCGCCTCTTTTGTAAGGAGTTCCTCTTCCACCTTTAGTTCCTCTTGATTCAGGATAGACATCTAAAATTTCTTCACTTTCATCATATCCGCAGTTTAAACAAATAATAAATTTACTTCCCATTAATTCAACTGCATCTAGATGACTAGATCCGCATTTTGGACATTTTAATTCTTTGTTCATAAGAAATAACTAGAATAATAAATTAATAAAGATTGTGAAAAAGCTTCAGAAAAAAGGAAGAAAAGTTTATAAATAAGATTATACTTACTATTCTTACTATGATAGAAACAATAAAGGTATCATCAAAAGGACAAATAGTAATACCTGAAAGTCTTAGAAATGAATTAGGTATAGAAGAAGGTACAAAACTAGTTATAATAGAAAAAGACAATCAAATGATTATAGAAAAAGAAGAAATATTTCTTAAAAAGCTTAATTCTCAAAATCAAGAAAGAATAGGATGGTTAGCATTAGCTGAACAATCATTAAACAAATTATGGGATAATGAAAAAGATGAAAAAACTTGGAGTAAATATATATGAATTTAACACAAGGAGATATATTATTAGTACCATTTCCATTCTCAGATCAATCTGCTAAAAAAGTTCGACCTGTTGTAATAGTAAGTAATAATAAATTAAATTTATCTTCACAAGATTTAATTGTATGTGCTATAACAACTAATATTCATAATGATAAATACACAATAAAAATAGAAAAATCAAATCTAGAAGAAAAAAATGTAATTGAAGAATGTTGTATAAAGGCAGAAAATATATTAAAAATTGACAAGAAGCTTATAATTAAAAAAATAGATAAAATAAATAACATTCTATTAAATATTACAATTGAAAAAATTAAAACTTTATTTTAAATAATTCTTCTTCCAGTTTCTAAATCTACAATATGAATAACATTTACAGGACAAGCTTCTGCAGCTTCTTTAAATTTAGCTAATTGTTCTTCAGTAATTTCTCTAATAAAATATCCTTTAGTATTTTCTTTTTTACTATCTTTCAAATCAGCTTTTCCATCTTCAATTAACATCCAATTTTCTTCATCGACAGCTACGCAAGCAGCAGCCCCAATACAACCTTCCCTATCATATTCAATTCTATATTTTTTCATTCTAATTTCCCAATAACTTTTAAAACCATAATAATTTAACAATAAAGGCCATTTTTAAAGATTATTATACGCCAAGGGTGGGAGTTTCATTCATTAAGAGGTTCATCCAATCTTCATGAAACTGCTCTCAATAGTTTTTGAACCCACAAGTCCGTGAGGACGCAGGATAATTGCAAACTATTGATATAGCAATCCTGTGCCATACCAGGTTAGGCGACCTTGGCGCAATTTTAAGCAATTATAATGGTTTATAAAGTTTTAGAAATATACAAAGTTTATGGAAAACCAAGAATTCAAAAAGAAAAAATTTGATTTTGAAACACCAGAAAAAACAATAATTAGAGGAGCGATTTTTATAGAAAAACCTTCATTTAATTATACAGAAAAACTAAAAGGAAAAAATAAATTAGAAGAAGTAAGAAAATTAAAAACTTTAAAAGAAAAAGTATGTACAACTTTAAGAATAAATAAACAAGATGTTTCTGTAGATGAAAAAAGATACAAATTATGGACTTCTAGTAGAATAATAAGAAGACATTTACAAGAAATAAAAGATCTAAATTTAATTCCTGCAATAATAGAAATTGAACCAACAATTGAAGAAGTAGAATTGGAAGTCGAATTTCCTTAAAAATTTAGAATAAAACTAATTCACATCTTTAAGTTTAATCAACGCAGCTTCAGCATATTTTTTAACATTAAGTTTTAAATTGTATTTAGGATCATTTAATTCTTCAATAGTAAACCATTTACAAGCTTCAGTTTTTTCTTCTTCTGAAAGATTTAATTTATCTGTTTTTGATTTAGCAAAATAAACAAAAGTTATGTGTTCATGATTAGAATTTATTCTATGCCTATTCATAAATTGAGGAGGAATTAATTCTTTATAATCTAAATCTTTAGGTAGATCAAGATCTCCAGAATATATTTCAACATCAAGTCCAATTTCTTCTTTTACTTCACGTATTGCTGCTTCAACAGGATCTTCATCTAATTCAATATGACCACCAACACTTAACCAAATTCCATATTTGTCATGTTTTCTTAAAAGAACAGAATTTTTATAGACTATAAAAACTTCAGAAGTAAAATCTATTTTATCATGAATATGTGGCATAAAAAAATAAAGAAATAAGATTATTATAAAGATTTATATAATAAAAATATTTGTTTAATTATGAGTCCTATAGAAAATATTGCAAAAGAGATCTTAGTTAAATTAAGTAAAGATAAAAGAAAATATAAGTTAACTATAGATGTTAATGATGTTCCAAAAGAAAATTATTATTGTCAATATGCTCACGTAGATGAGGTGGATGAGAGCAGAAAATCAATTTTTTACTTATATTACAACACAATAAAGAAAAAACTTCACGAAGCTGGATGTTGTATTGATATACCTGAAGAAGATAAAAGAGTAGATATAATTAAATCTATTTTTCTGAATGCAGATATTCTAAGAAAAGAAGCAGGAACACCTCCTTCTATATCAAAAAGAACACCACAAGGGTTAAACATTGTATATTCCATCTTACGTGGCGAAGCCAAAGTGACTTTAGAAGGTGGAGAAATTTCTAAAACACAAGAAGGAGAAATAAGTCTGATTGAAGAAGAAACATCTAAAAAGAAATGGTGGCAATTCTGGAAAAAGTCTTAAGCTTCAATTAAATTAATTTCAATATTTACACCTTTAGGTAAAGGTACTCTCATAACTAATCTTAAAGCTCTTTCATCTACACCTAAATCAATTAATCTTTTATGAACTCTCATTTCAAATCTATCAAAACTAGCTTTACCTCTTCCACATGGAGCTTTTCTAGTTGTTAATTTTAATCTTTTAGTTGGTAAGGGAATTGGTCCTTTAATTTCAGTTTTAGTTTTAGTAGCTATGTCTACAATAGAATTTACTACTTCATTTAATTTATCAATTTCAGCGCTTGCTAATTTTATTCTTGCTTTTTGCATAAAGATCTGAAAAATCACTCGTTTTTAAAGCTTTTCTTTATTTAACAAGACGAAGATAAGAACTAGTAGTTCTTTCAATTCTAGGTTGCGTAAAAAAAGTACCTCTTAAATCTCTAATTAAAATGTATGCATAACTTGCAGATATTCTTCCACTTTCAACTCTCGTAGGTACATTTCCATTGTCAACTATTTCAAATGGATTTCTTATACCATTACTAAAAAATTTTAAATCTGCAGAATAATCAGCAGCAGCATGATTTCTAAATACACCACTAGTATCATAAATATTCATTCTATAATCTCCAGCTCTAACAGTTACTACATAAGGTTGTACACCACGAATAGTACTTAGAGTAGTGACTTCTTCATTAGAAGTTCCTGAAGAAAAAAGATGTATTCCTTTTTCAGGTAATCTAGTAGAAAGCATTTTATTTGCAATAATTTCAAGACGATTTATAGTAGTAGCACTAGAATTTACCCCACTTTTTTTACCCATAAGAAATATTAAAGATAAACTAATATAAAAAGATAGTTTAACCAACAAATAATAGTAAAAAAATATAATTAAAAAAGAAATAAAAAGTTAATGAAGAAATTACTTCTTCACTAAATCAATACACATACCAGCAGCTACAGTTTGACCTGCATCTCTGATAGCAAATCTACTCATTTGCGGTATATCTTTTTGTCTTTCAATTACTAAAGGCTTAGTAGGTTTAATTACTACTCTAGCTGCATCCCCATTCTTTAACATATCTGGGTTTTCTTGACTAACTTGTCCTGTTGCAGGATCAAGTTTAGCTAATAATTTATCAAATCTACAAGCTACTTGAGCTGTATGTACGTGGAATACAGGTGTATAACCAACAGTTAATACTGAAGGATGATTCAATATTACTATTTGTGCTGTAAACTCAGTTACAACAGTTGGAGGGTTATCAGGTGTACCAACAACATCTCCTCTTGCAATATCTTTCTTGTTAATTCCTCTAACTGAAAATCCTACATTGTCACCAGGTTCAGCTTCTGTTACTTGTTCGTGATGCATTTCAATAGTTTTAACTTCGCCTGCAACACCAGCGCCTTCTCTGCCTGGAACAACAACTATTTTTTGATTAACTTTTAATACACCAGTTTCAACTCTTCCAACTGGAACTACACCAATACCAGTTATGTTGTAAACATCTTGTAAAGGTAGTCTTAATGGTAAATTAGTTGGTTTTTGTGGTGGTGTAAATTGATCTAATTGTTCCATTATTGTAGGCCCAGTATACCAACTCATGTTAGCACTTTTCTTAACAACATTATCTCCCAAGTAGGAAGCTGTTGGTATAAAAGGCACTTGATCTGGTTTGTAACCTACAGTTTTTAATAAATTTCCTATTTGTTCTTTAACTTCTTTGAATTTAGCTTCGCTGTATTTAACAACATCCATCTTGTTTACAACTATTGCAATTTGATTTACACCAAATGTTTTTAACAAGAATACATGTTCTTTAGTTTGAGCCATTACTCCATCAGAAGCTGCTACAACTAAGAATGCAACATCAGCTTGACTTGCACCAGTAATCATATTTTTAATAAAGTCTCTGTGTCCTGGAGCATCAATAACTGTATATTCAAATTTTTGACTAGTAAACTTTTTGTGACTTAAATCAATAGTTACTCCTCTTTCTTTTTCTTCTTTAAGATTATCCATAACAAAAGCAAACTCAAAACCAGCTTTTCCTAATTGCTGAGCTTCTTCTTTTAATTTTCTCATATCTTGTTCAGAAACATTACCTGAATCAAACATAAGTCTACCTACAGTAGTACTTTTACCGTGATCTACGTGACCTACAAATACAACATTCATGTGTGGTTTTTCTCTAGCCATATTTAAATTCCTCCAAATAACATAATAACTTATTTTTCGAAATCTACGTGTATTTATAAAGATTTCTAAAGCAAGCTATAAATTAATAGACCTAAAATAAACAATAAAAAATTACTAATTGAAATAGAAAATCTATTCATTCGCAAGTATCTCAAGAACTTGTGGAGGTAAAAGAACTACGTTTCCTTGTCTTATATGGTTTTCAGGAACATTTCCTTTTAAAACAACACCTACAAGATTATCACCTACATCAACATTTTGTCTTGCATTTTCAACTAAATCAAAAGTTACATGAGGATTACCTGGAATACTAAGAACGGTTTTATAAGTATAACCATCAAATTCATCTTGCTCTGTAGCTAAAACAAAATTCACACCTCTTCTAACACCGCCAAGAAGAATATAGTCCACATTTTGATAATTTATTACAGGTAAACCATTATGAGCTGTAACTGGAACTTGAATTGAATCAGAATTTTTCCCACCATACAAATTATAGATTATACCCATAAAAAAAATAACAAAATACAAATATTTAAAGATAATTAAAGTAAAAAAAGAATATTCAATTATTGATTTTCAGTTAATCCTTTTCTCTTTCTAATTTGTTGTACAATCTTAGATTGTAATTCAAATGGTAATTTCTCATATACTTGATCAGCAACAAAGAAAGTACCTCTACCTTCAGTAGCACTTCTTAGCTCAGAACTCAATCCAAACATTTCTGCAACTGGAAGTTTAGCTTTTACAACAATATAATTTCCTTCTTGAGTCATATCTAATAATTGTCCTCTTTTATTAGCAATTAATTTAGATATTGCTCCCATGTGATCTTTAACAGATTCAATTTGTAAAATTTGTATTGGCTCTAAAATTACTGGAACAGCAGCAATCATACCTTCTCTAAGAGCTTCTCTAACTGCAGGATAAACTTGTGCAGGACCTCTGTGAATACTATCTTCATGTAATTTACAATCATTTAAAATAATAAGCATTTTAGTTGCAGGCTCTCTAGCTAAAACTGCTCCATCCATAACTTGTTCAAATGCATCTAAAATTAAATCTAAAACTTCACCAATATGAACAATACCTCTTGTGTTATCTACAAATGCATTTCCATTGTAAAAAGCTTTGTATTTTAAAGCATCTTTATTATCAATTCCTAATTTAACAAGAGTGTCAATAACACGTGGATCTTTTTTCTTTATTCTTCCTGTAGATAAATCTCCACTTTTAATTGCTTTAAATAAATCATCAGATAAAGGTTCAATTGTTAAATAAAATCTATTGTGTTTATTTGGTGATTTTCCTTCTACTTCTGGACTTTTTTTAGAAACAGTTTCTCTAAAAACTACAATAGGAGGACTTGATTTAATTTGAACTCCTTTTTCAGTTATAATTCTATTTTCAATAATTTCTAAGTGTAATTCTCCCATACCGCTCATTAAACATTCTCCTGTTTGTTCATCAATTTTAATTTTAACAGAAGGATCTTCTTTTGCTGCAGCTTTTAAAACTTCAACAACTTTAGCTAAATCTTGTGGTTTAGCAGGCTCTATTGCTTTAGTAATTACTGGTTCAAAAATATGTTTTAATTCTTCAAATGGTTGTTCTGGTTCTACAGTAATAGTTTCTCCAGCTTCAGTTCTTAAACCAGCTAAAGCTAAAACATTTCCAGCAACTACTTCTTCCATCATCTGAGTTCTAATTCCATTGTACATGAAAACTTGTTGTACTCTAGCTTTTAGTTTTGCATTACTCAAATAAATCTCCATACCGCTTTTAATTGTTCCAGAAAATAATCTGCCAGCAGCAAGTTCCCTTCCAGTTTTAGAGTCAATCATAATTCTAGTTACACAAAAAGCAACTTTTCCATTTATATTACAATTAGCTAAATCTTTACCTAATTCGCTTTCAGGATCTCCTCTCCAAATTCTAGGAATTCTATATTTCTGAGCATCAACTGGATTAGGTAGATGTTTAATTGCCATATCAAGAATAACTTCATGTAAAGGTGCATTTGCCCAAACCCATTTTTTCTTATCATCTTCAGACATTTCATATAATTTTAAAATATCTTTAAAATTAACTTTTTTCTTCTGCATAAATGCAAATGATAAAGCCCAATTTTCTTTTGCGCTTCCAAATGCTACACTACCATCTTGAATACTAACTTTCCATTTTTCTTTAAATTCTGGTTCAGCAATTTGTTCTATTAATCTATTAAATTGTAAAATAATTTCTGTGAATCTTTTTTGCATTTGCTCAGGAGTATATTGCATTTCTTTGATTAATCTATCAACTTTATTCAAGAACAAAACAGGTTTTACTCTTTCTCTTAATGCTTGTTTAATAACAGTTTCAGTCTGCGGCATTATACCTTCAGAAGCACAAACTAAAACAATAGTGCCGTCAATCGCTCTCATTGCTCTAGTAACATTACCGCCAAAATCTACATGTCCAGGTGTATCAATTAAATTAATTAAATACTCTTCACCATTAAAATCATGAATCATACTTACATTAGCTGCATCAACAGTCATCAATCTTTCTTGTTCATCAGCATGTTGCCAAGTAGTCATTCCTTTATCTAAATCACCAGCACTTTGCTCACTCATCAAACCAGCTGCAGCTAATAAATTATCAGTTAAGGCAGTTTTTCCATGATGAATATGTGCACTAGTAGCAATATTTCTAATATTATCAGGTCTATGCATTGCTTTTGTGAATCTTTTTGCTGCGTCTTCTGCCATATTCGAAAGCACTTAAGAATGATATTTAAAGCTTTTGCTTATTTTTCTATAAGAGGTTTATAAGATTCAAATTCTCTTTGAGTTACAAGATCTAAATCAAATCTTGCAAGTTCAAAAGGACCTAAAATTAACAATGGAGCATGTTGAACTTTAAAAGTATCTCTTGAAGAATTATTTGTATTTCTAGAAATGCTAAATACAACTCCGCTTGTTCTTAAAAAACCAAAATCTCTTCCATCAAATTCTAGA
This sequence comes from Candidatus Nanoarchaeia archaeon, assembly GCA_035288845.1. GTDB lineage: Archaea > Nanobdellota > Nanobdellia > SCGC-AAA011-G17 > GW2011-AR18 > JAGVZM01. The sequence continues at coordinate 44,487 of DATDZB010000009.1, forward strand.
TCATCTAAAACTCTTACAAGAGAATCATCTTTACTTGTTGCAACAACAGGAATATATGGTCCTCCAATAAAATCCCCTAGGCAATATCTTCTATCAATATAAACTTCAAGTCCATTACTGCTTAAATAAGAAAATAAACTATTAAACCCCTTTCTATCAATCCATCTTAATTGTGAATCATATTGTCCTACAGAATCTATTCTAGATAATTCAAGCTCTCTAGGCGCTTGTGTAGCATAAGCTGTACGTAAAACTTCTCTTAAATTTGCCATATTAAAAATATAAAGGAAAAAGTTTTAAAGATAACTAACAAATTAAATAGATGAAAAAAGACGAAGAAAGTTCAATCGAAGCAGTTCTTGATGAAGTATTTATATTTTAAATAATATAAAACATGAAAGAATAAAATCCTTAGATGAAACTAAATTAACTCCAAAACAAGAAAAAATAATTGAAAGTATTGAAAAAGATATTGATGTTTGTGTAACAAAATTAGGATTACTAGTACATCCAAAAGAATTATAAATCAAAAGTTTATTCCAAGATTATGGTAAGAAGTTTAAAATACTGGGAAGGAAGAAAAACAATATTAACTCTAGAAGACGGAACAATTTATAATGGGTCAATAAAATATGGCGGAGTTGGTAATTATTCTGTTTACAATTTTGAAACTGTAAAAGGAAAATTAATACCTGTTTCTGGCAATGGTGTACATCGTTTAACTGCTAACGAAGGTGGCTTAGTAAGAAAAGTAGGTTATAACAAAACAAGAAGTCAAGTATTACAAGAAAAAGTATAAATTAAAATGGAAGAAATAAAAATTGTTAAAATAGGACATAAAGTAGAAGACTTTGAATTAGAAGCATTTCATAATAATGAAGTAAAGAAAGTAAAATTATCAAATCTAAAAGGAAAATGGATAGTTCTAGTATTTTATCCAGCAGATTTCACATTTATATGTCCAACAGAATTAACTGAGCTAGCAGATTTGTATAATGAATTTAAAAAAGAAAAAGCTGAAGTTTTAAGTGTAAGCACAGATACAGTATTTGTACATAAAGCATGGCATGATAATTCTGAATCAATTAAAAAAATAAAATATCCAATGTTAGCTGATCCAACTGGAAAAGTTTGCAAGCAATTTGGAACTTATATTTATGAAGAAGGACTTTCATTAAGAGGAAGTTTTGTAATAGATCCAGATGGAATACTAAAAGCATATGAATTGCACGATAATAGCATAGGAAGAAATGCTAAAGAATTATTAAGAAAATTAAAGGCAGCTAAATTTGTAAAAGAACATGGTGGAGAAGTTTGTCCTGCAAATTGGGAACCAGGTAAAAAAACACTAAAACCAGGTCTTGATTTAGTTGGAAAAATTTAAAGGTGAAAAAATGACATATGAAATTAAAAATTTTGATGAAATATTAGGAACTCCTGGATTTTCTGAACAATTATTAAAAAACCATTTTAAATTATATGAAGGTTATGTAAATAATACAAATAAACTATCTCAAATATTAAAAGATATGTTAAAAAATGGAAAAACAGATACTCCTGAATTTGCTGAATTAAAAAGAAGATTTGGCTGGGAATTTAATGGAATGAGATTACATGAATTATATTTCGGAAACATAAGTAAAAAGAAAAAAGAAATGCCAACCAAATCTGTTTTGTTTAAAAAAATGGTAGAAGAATTTGGTTCAGGAGAAAATTGTGAAAAAGATTTTGTTTCTACAGGTACAATGCGTGGAATTGGCTGGGTAATAATGTATTATGATAAAGAAGCAGATAGATTATTTAATACCTGGATTAACGAGCATGATGTTGGGCATTTATCAAGTTGTATTCCAATTTTAATTATGGATGTATTTGAACATGCTTACATGATAGACTACGGTCTAAAAAAAGCAGATTATATTAAAGCTTTTGTAGATGCAATTGATTGGGATGTTGTACAAAAAAGATTTGAAGAGACACAAAAATAATGCAAATCTTTTTATATTAAAAAAATTATAAATATTCAATGAAAGAAAAAACAATATTTTTATCTTTAATTTTTGTATGTTTAACAATATCATTTTTATTAATAGGACCAGTTATAACTGGAAATTTTATTCTAAATAGAAATTTAGAATCAACAAGTTATGATCAAATGTTTTCCATATTTAGACCTAGATCAACACCTTCTGGTTGTTTTATAGATATGGATTGTCAAAGTGGAGAATATTGTGGGAGTGGGGGGGTATGTAGACCTCAAGGACAATTAGGACAAAGATGTTTTTTAGATTCACAATGTCGTTCTGATGTTTGTTCATTATTAGATCCTATTTCTGGAGTAAGAACTTGTCTTGAATCAGGTTTAGGTGTAAGTGAGTCTTGCATATTAAATAAACAATGTAATTCAGGAGCTTGTCTAAATAATAATTGTGCAATTGGCAATTTAAATAATGGAGATTCATGTGTTAACGATTTGCAATGTAAATCAAGATTCTGTAACTTAATTAATGACAATAGATGTGCTCCAAGCAATTTATTAAAAGAAGGTATGACTTGTTCAAATTCAAGAGAATGTAGAGGTAATTATTGTAGTATAGCTAAATCAATATGTTTAGAAAGAAATAAACTATTCATAAATGGAGAAAAATGTTATGATAATGGAGAATGTAGATCAGGTAGGTGTTACCAAAATAGATGTGGACCAGTTAAAAGAGATGGCAGTGGTTGTACAATAGATAACGAATGTTCATATCTTAGTTTCTGTTTAAACAACATATGTACAGTAATGCATACAGTTCAAACTGGTTCAGCATGTCAAAACCCAAAGCAATGTATATATGAGCCTTGTATAAATGGAATATGTACTCAAACATGGTTACAAGATGGACAAACATGCGATTATGATACAAATTGTTTATCTGGAGTATGTGCAAATAATATTTGTGAACCTAGGGAAGTTCTTAATTTAAATGATCCTTGTTCTAAAGATTTACAATGTATTAGTCATACGTGTGCAAATAGTATTTGTATAATACAAAATTCTTTACAAGGGGGATCAACTTGTCAAAACAACAATCAATGTCAAACAAAAATATGTGAAAATAATAGATGTGCTTTATTTAGATTAGAGGGAATTGGAAGAGTATGTTCATCGCACTTTGAATGCAGATCTGGTTTATGTCAAAACCATATTTGCCTTGCAAGTTATTTAAATAGAGGAGAACAATGTACAATACATGCACAATGTCAATCAAATAAATGTAGAAATGGCGCTTGTGCTTAATAAAAATGTTAAATGCTTTCATTAATAATTATTATTTAGAAAATAAAAGAATATTAAAAACAAAATTCATAAAAGCAAAACCATTTCCTTATTTAGTATTAAAAAAATTTTTCAAAGATGAACTTATAAATAATTTAGCAAAAGAATTAAAAAAGGAAAACTTCCAAAAACAAGAATCAGATTTATTTTCATTTTCACAAACAAATGATTTAGAAAATTCAAATAATAAAGTAGTAAAAGAATTTTATAATTTTATTAACTCAAATAAACTTAAAAATTATGTTGAAGAAATAACTGAAATTAAAGCTTACAACAAAATAGACGTTTCTGCATTTATTTACACAGATAAAGACTATCTTCTGCCTCATGATGATAGGCTTGAAACAAGAAAGATTGCTTATGTATTAAACTTATCAAAAGATTTTACAAGATTAGATGGCGGTTCCTTAGATTTTTTCAAAAATAATAAAGCTGTAAAAATAATTCAGCCAACATTTAATACATTTACAATATTTAAAGTAATAAAAAATAAAACATATCATCAAGTTTCTGAAGTATTAACAAATAAGGAAAGATTAAGTATTGCAGGATGGTTTAATAATGATTAACAAGATTTATAATAATAAAGATACAATAAATCAAATAAAATTGGTACTAGAAAAAGAAGGAAATATTCAATTACAAAATTTCTTAATAGACTTACCAAAAATCAAAGTTAAGCTAAAAGAAGTTTATATACCGCAATTACACAAATATAGATTTAATAATTTTAAAATAAATAAAGAAATAAAAGAATTCATAGAAAAAATAATAAATAAAAAATTAATTTCATCAAAAGTTTATGAATTTAAACATACAGATTACACCTTAATTAATGATAATATAAAAGAAAAAGAAGGGTATAAAATAATATTAGACTTAACGAAAAATTGGAATGAAGAAGCAAATGGTTATACTTCATTTATAAAAAATAATGAAGAAGTATTCAGAATAAATCCAGCTTATAATTCATTAACAATAATTAAAACAAATAAAAATATGAAAAGCTTTGTAAAATATGTAAATAATAAAGCTAAAGATAATAAAAGATTCTTTATTGAGATTAACGTTTAGTAAATTTTAAAACTTTATAAGAATCGCCATGTTTTGTATAAGTAACTATTCCTTCATCGTTAGGTTTAGTACCATTATAAATATCAAGATTAAAAGAAACAAAATGTAATCCATTTTCTCTATTAGAAAAAACAACTTCTGGTTTAGAATCAGGATATCTCATTTCATATTTATGTCTAACAACAACTTCTGCAGTATGTGTAGAACCTATATCAAGAACAGGAGAAGAAATACTTCTAACTTTACTAACTAAACCACTAACTGTATTTACTATATTCATTTTTGTCTCAAACCACTAAAAATTTGAAAAGAAAAAAGATTTATAAAATTACCTACTTGAATCAGCTTGTCTTTCTAATTCTAATTTCTTAGAAACAGCTTGACTTGCTTGATCTAAATTATAAGCATTAAATATTTCATCAGCCAAAGCTTCAGACATACTTTTTTTCTTACCAAAACTTTTACCAAAAGCACCTTGTATAAATTGTCTTAAAGCAATATCTATTCTTCTTTGAGGAGCACAGTCTACTGCTTGAGGATATCTTGCACCACCATATTCAATAGCTGTAATTTCTTCTCTAGGTGCAGCATTTTCTAGTGCTTTAACATAAACTTGAATTGGATTTAATTTTGTTTTTTCTTCTAAAATTTCAAAAGTTCTTTTAACCATTTTGTAAACATGAGTACCTTTTCCAGTAACATGTCCGCTTGATCTATAATGTTTTTTACCTTTATGACCTGGAACCATAAGTTTGTTAATTAACCTCTCAACAATATTTACTTTGCTTTTTCCAAATCTAATATTTGAGTTTCTACCAAAACTTCTAGGAACTAACATAGCAGAAAGATCAACATATCTTTTCAAACCTGGGTCTTCTACATTAACTCCATTTAAACTCCATTTATCAAAAATTTTAAATTCCATATTTATCTTCTTCCCTTCTCAATCTTTCCTTTTAATAAAGCATCTAAGCTCTGATCATTAACTTTTATTACTTGCCATCTAACACAAGGAATATCTCCTTTTGCTCTTCCCATTTTTCCACCAATACATTCAATTAAAACTTCGTCATGTTCATTAATAAATTTTTGAGCATTATCACCTGGAATAAATACAGTAACTTGTTTACCATTTTTCAATAATTGTACAACACATGCTTTTCTCATTGCAGAATTAGGCTGTTTAGCTTCAATTTGTCTTTTTTCTAAAACTATACCCTTAGCTTGATGTGCTCCTCTTAATGGATCAGCTTTTTCTTTAAGATGTAATGCCTTCTTAGTAAACCATTTATTATGCCATCTAGCAGCTTGTCTTTTATTTTTAAGCTTTTTACCAGACATTAATCCATTACTCTTATTTCCCATAATTTTTTGAATAAGACACCATTTATAAAGGTTTTTGTTACTTCTACTAGAAATCTAAGAAAAAGAAAAAATTAGAGAAGATTATTCTCTTCTACTTCTATTTTAAAGTAAGTAACAGGATAATGTGCATAAGCATCCTTACGACCTTCATCTATATCAACTACTCTATGAATAAGATCAGCATCAGGATCTCTTGTTGTTAGTTCTACCCCATACATAAATGTAGGTTTTCCCACAAAATAAGCATTTGCATCAGCAGCATATAAAGGTTTTTGTGTTTCTACTTCTCCATAAAGAGAAGGAGGGAAAAATTCAGGTTGTCCCCATTTAATCCCACTATGATCTTTTTGATCAACCCTGCTAGGGATCTGTACAATAGTTACTCCTACAAATTCAGGAGAACCAACCATTCCATCCAGAGCTAATTTTCTATCCTTTTGAGTAAGTCTTCTTAATGAACCCATTTCATTTATTTCTTGTGTATCAATTCTTTGTGCATTTACCATAAAATAAGATACTAAGAAATACTTATGAAAATTACGTATAAATTATATTTCGAGTATAATAAGTATATACAGCTAAACAACTTGAACTTCTACATCAAAATATTTCTTAACTATAGAATTAATTTTTTTCAAATTTTCTTTGCTTCTTCCAAAAATTCTTCCCTTAATATTCATGTCTTCAACCATAATCTTAACAGTTTTATCTTCTAATTTTATATCATCAGCTTTATTCGGATAAATTAAATTTCTAACAAATTTACAAACATCATCTGAAAATCCAACAACTTTAATATCTTTTTTCATAATATTACTTACTCTTTTAATATTAGAACCTTCTTTACCAATTGCTTTTTTTATACTTCCTTCTTCAACTAGAAAAACAATTTTACCTTCATCATCAAAACAATCTTTAACTCTAGCACCAGTCAAGTTTTCAAATAAATTTATGTTGTTTATACTATCTAAAGTAAGTTTCATATTTTTACTCAAATCCAACTACTGAAATAGCAAAAGGTTTTTTGCATAAAACACCAAGATCTTTGCTTTTTTCATCTAAAAAAATAACTTCTATATTTGCTAATTTAGTTAATGCTGCAATTCTTTCTTTCCCAGAACAATTAGAAGAAACATATAATTTAGAAATTTTATTACTTCTAAGTCTCTTTAAATTTACTTGTAAACCTAAAATTGGTTTTTTAGTGCTTAAATCATTCTTTAGTGTCATTTTCTACCCCATCAATCTTTAATTTTGAAATTAATCCAGGTAATCCTGTACCTAATGGCACTGGTTGATTGATAATTACGTTTTCAACAACACTATTTAAATTATCTCTTTCTCCAATTAAGCTGGCATTAATTATATGTTTAATAGGTGTTTCAAAACTAGCTCTAGCTAAAACACTTTCTTTTTCACCAGTAATACCAGTTCTTGTTACTCCTTTAACAACACCTGTTCTAGTCATAACATCAGCAAGCAACATAATATGTCTAACATCAATATCAATTCCTTGATCTTTAATTACTCCTAAAGATTCTTCTAAAACTGCAGCTCTTGCAGCTTCTACACCTAAAACTTTTGAAATTTCAAAGATATCATTTGTTTTTATTTTTTCAACATCTGCTTCTTCTAAATTTAAAGCATCTTCTAAATTGCTACCAGCACAATGAACAACATAATCTCCATCATCATTTTTAACAGGTAAAACATGAGTAATTCCTTTCAATCCAATTAAATGTATTAATTTAGCTTTTTCTTTTAGTCTATAAACTTCATTTAAAGGCAATTCCTTATCTTTAGGTTTAAGCGTTACAACAGCACCATCATCTTTAACATCAACAGTCTTCATTCCTTCTATTACCTTATCAATAATAAATTTAGGTTTCAAATCTAAATCTTTTAATTTTTTCTTATCTAAAGTAAATTCAATAATTCTTTTAGCAACATTAATTGAAATATCTTGTAATACTTCATCTAATCTTGTTTCCTTAATTTTCAAAGCAACACTTCTAACCATATCTACAGTTTTAGAATATTTTTGTTTAATTGGAATTTCCATTTTAGGAGTACTAGGTTTTTTTCTAGCATCAAAAATTTCAATTAATCTAGGTAAACCAACTGTAACATTCATCTCTTCTACACCAGCGAAGTGGAATGTATTCAAAGTCATCTGAGTAGAAGGTTCACCAAAACTTTCAGCAGTAATTACACCAATAGATTCACCAGGAGCAATTTTTCCCCATTTGTAAGCTTCAGTAACTTTCTTAATAATTTCTTGTTTATCTTTATCACTAATTTTATATTTTTTAGCATAAGATTCTATTCTATCTGTTAAATGTTTTGGTAGCATTAGGAACTTAAAACCTCCCTAATTATTCTTGCAATATTTATTCTTCCAATTTCAGTTTTACTTACATCTAATCCATCATCACCATAAATAAATTGTACAATATTAGAGTCTGCATCTCTTACAGTATCGTCATATTCAACTCTAATATCTTGTAATGCACTAGCTAATCTTCTATACAAGTATCCTGATTTAGGAGTTCTTAATGCTGTATCCATCAGACTATCTCTTCCAGTCATTGCATGCATGAAATATTCTTCAGGAGTTAAACCTTCTTTGTAACCATTCCTAACAAAACCTTTTGCTTTAGGTGTTAATTCTCCTTTTGTGAATAAACTTAATGTTCTTCCTCTATATCCTAATTCAATTCTTCTACCACGTAAAGCTTGTTGTCCAACACAAGCTGACATCATAGCTAAGTTCAAGTAACTACCTTTTGCACCAGATAATGCCATTACCAAAGTGGGATTCATAGTAATATCTGCTTCAGCAACAATCTCACCAACTTTACTTCTACACTTGTTAAGAACTTCCATAATTTTTCTTTCAACTGTAGCTTCTAAAGTTTGACCTGGTGAAGCTTCCATTTCTTTATTTTTATATTGTTCAATTAATTGTTCAACTCTTCTTTCAGAATTATAAATTGTTTCTCTACATTTTTGTGAAACTTCAGCTGGTAAGTCTGTATCAGCAATACCAGTTGTAAAACCATATCTTAACAATACACCCAAACCTAATCTAAACATTTTACCTAAAATTTGTAAAGCCATATCTGGTCCGTATTTAGTGAAAATAGATCTTATAATATCTCCTCTATCTTTACCAATTGTAACTTTATCAATAATACCTTCTAATAATTGGCCTTTCTTAATTACAACTTTTTCTTTATTTTTAGATTTTCCAATGAAATTAAAATCTTCAGGTAATAAAGCGCTAAATATTTCTCTACCATTTACTCTGGCTTTAAAATTTTCAAATGCTTTTTCATTTAATACACCAACACTATGTAATAATTGAATTGCATCTGGCTTATCAAATTCTAAATCTTTTGTTAATAAATAATTTCCAGTTACAGCATCATCATTACATCCAATAACATTTGAACCATCTTTAGGTGTAATAATTTGATTTTGAACTTCCATTAAAATTTCAGCTTCAGCTCTTGCTTCTTCAGTTTGTGGAATATGTAAATTCATTTCATCTCCATCAAAATCTGCATTATAAGGATTACAAACAGCAGGATTTAATCTAAAACTCTTTCCAGGCAGCATTCTAACTCTATGTGCCATAATACTCATTCTGTGTAAACTTGGTTGTCTATTGAAAATAGCAATATCTCCATCCATTAAATGTCTCTCTACAACATAACCAGGTTGTAATTCTTCTAGTAATTGTTCTTGAGTTTCATCTGTAATCTTTTTCTTTTTTCCATCTGGTCTTACAACATAATTACTTCCAACATATTTTTTTGGTCCATTTTCTACAAATTTCTTTAATCTTTTCATATTCCATTCAGTAACTCTTTCAGGAATAGTTAATTCCATAGCTACTTCAATTGGAATTCCAACTTCATTTAATTCAATTTTAGAATCAGGACTAATAACAGTTCTAGCAGCATAATTTACTCTTTTACCAGCTAGATTATGTCTAAATCTTCCTTCTTTACTTTTAATTCTTTCACTTAAAGTTCTTAATGCTTGACCACTTCTGTGTCTTGCAGGAGGAACTTGTGCAACTTCATTATTAAAGTAAGTAGTAATATGATATTGTAATAAATCCCATAAATCTTCAATAATAATTTCTGGAGCTCCAGCATTAATATTTTCAAATAATCTTTGATTAATTCTTACAATATCACCAAGTTTATGAGTTAAATCATCTTCACTTCTTTCACCAGTTTCTAAAGTAATACTTGGTCTAATTGTAACAGGAGGAATAGATAAAATTGTTAAAACCATCCACTCAGGTCTTGCATGTTCAGGATCTAATCCTAAAGCTTTAATAGCATCATCATTTATTTTTTCTAATCTGGTTCTAATATCAATAGGACTTAATCTTTTATCATCTTCTAAAATTGTTGTAGGTCTTTCTAATTTAACTGCAAATTGTTTTGCACTACAATGAGGACATTTTTTAACATTTCTTAATGAAGCAACTTTAACTTTCTTAACTGCTACTTCTCCTTCTGCAAGAGGTTCATCTTCTTCCTCTCCTAATTTATCTAAATCTATTTTTTTATCAGTTAATAATTTTCCACATTCTCTACAAGTACATCTTAAAAAATTAACAATAACATCAGCATAATTTAAATGAATAACAGGTCTCGCAACTTCTAAATAACCAAAGTGACCCATACAATCTCTTAAATTTCCACCGCAAGTTTTACATCTTAAACCAGGATCAATAACACCTAATCTAATATCCATTAAACCACCATCAACAGGATAACCTTCTCTATCATAAAGTTCAGGAGTTACTATTTTAGCTGCTGCCATTTTCTTAACTAAATCTGGACTTAACATTCCAAATACAATTGACTCTACTTTCTTGTATGCAGTTATTTCAGTCATTAAAATTTCCTCCCTAAGATTAATTTTGGATAAACACCCAGTGATTTAAGTTCATCTAACAATAATTTGAAAGCATAACTCATTTCAACAGCACTTATTTTTACATTGCTTCCACATTTAGTACAATATTCTATTCTCTTGAAACTATCATATACGCCAAGCATACCACAGTTTTCACAAACAAATACTAAAGTTTTATCTGAATCAAATCTTTCTTTTAATAATAAACTAGCACCATGTGCAACAAAGCAGTCTTTCTCCATCTCTCCAACTCTTAATCCTCCGCCTTGTGATCTTCCTTCAATTGGTTGTCTAGTTAATAATTGGATTTTACCTGTAGCTCTCGCATGTAATTTATTTGCAACCATGTATTTTAATTTCAAGTAGTACATATCTCCAACATAAATTTTAGCAGTAAATTGTTTTCCACTAATACCATCATACATTGTTTCCAAACCATTGTCTCTGAATCCTAATTCTCTTAACATTTTTCTTAATTCTTTTTCAGGCATTGCGTCAAATGCAGTTCCATCAATATATTTTCCAGCTAAAGCACCAGCTTTTCCAGCTATAATTTCAATCAAGTGCGAAATTGTCATTCTTGATGGAATACCATGTGGGTTGAATAAAACATCTGGAATAATTCCATTTGCACTAAATGGCATATCAGCATAAGGAACTAAATAACTAATAACTCCTTTCTGTCCATGTCTACTTGCAAATTTATCTCCAACTTCTGGAATTCTTTGTTCTCTTAATCTCATTTGAATTAATCTATTTCCTTCTTCACTTTCAGTAATGATTGACATATCTACAATTCCTCTATCTCTATGACTTAAAGAAATTGAACTTTCTCTTTTAACATTTGTAGCAATATTAAATTCTTCAAATTCACCTAAGAATCTTGGAGGACTAACTCTTCCAATAATTACATCATCACCTTGAACTTTAGCACCAGTATAAACAACACCGTCTTCTTCTAATAACCTATAATCTTTTTCACTTCTATAACCTTTAACTTCTTTATCAGGCAAACAAATTTCATCTACTAAACCGCCTTGATATCTTAATTCTTCAGCAGAAAATGGTTTAAAATAAGTTGATCTTGCAAATCCTCTATCAACACTCGCTTTACTTACAATTAATGCATCTTCCATATTATAACCTTCAAAACTCATTAAAGCAATAACAACATTTTGTCCAGAAGGATGTTTTTCCCAACCATAAATATCATGCATAAATGTTTTTGTAATTGGTTTTTGCGGATAATGTAAAATATTTACATCTGTATCCATTCTTAATAAATAATTACTAGCATAAAGTCCTAGAGACTGTTTCTGAATTTTACTACCTCTAATTAATCTTGAACTACCACCAAAATTAGAATAAGGAATTAATGAAGTACATAATCCTAAGATTACAACAGGTGAAATTTCTAAATGTGTATGCTCTTTTGTTAAACTTTTTTCATCTAATGAAACGTAGCAATCTTCTTCTTCTGCAGCATCAACATATTCTATGATTCCATCTTTAACAAGTTTGTCCCACTTAATTATTCCATCTTTTATTTCTTCAACATGTTTTTCAGTTAATTTTGGTTTACTGCCTTCAACAACAATTAAAGGTCTTCTAGTTCTTCCTTTAGTTGTATCTAAAAATATTTCATCGTAATCTTCATCAAAATGGAAATTTAATTCAGAAGATAAAATTCCTTTTCTTCTTTCACTTCTCATTTGTTTAATGAATTCTTTAGCATTTTCTACAGTTCCAATAAATCTTTCATTCAAAAATACATCAGTCATCTTAAGCTACTCCCTTCATTCCTAAACTTTCTAATGATTTTTTTAATTTATCTTCTTGAACATTTCCCATTGAAATACTAGCTAATATTGCAAGATTTTTTCTTAAACCAATTGGAGTTCCTTCTGGAGTTTCAATTGGACATAATCTTCCCCAGTGTGTAGGATGTAATGCTCTTGCTTCAAAATTTTCTTGTGTGCTTGTTAATAATGAAGCAACTCTTTGTAGATGCGAGTATGTAGCAAGTGTATTTGCTCTATCAATATTCTGACTAATACCTTTTCTTCCGCCTGTCCAAGTACCCGTAGCTAAAGCACTTTTAATATTTGAACTTAATAATTCATCTCTAATAATTATTTTTATACTTTGGAATTTTCCCCTCTTAACTAATCTTTGGAAATTATATAAAATATCTTGAACTAAAGTTCTTAAATTTACTCTCATTAAATCTTCTAATAAATCTCCGCTTAATTTTAATCTTTTATTCATATAATGATCTTTGTCTGGTAATGGCATTCCTTCTTCGCTAACTTGTAAAAATCTTTTTGCCATCTTACATAAGTTATAAGCTTTAGACATTCTATTTGAAGATTCAGTTCCTAAATGTGGAAGTAAATATTTATCTAATTGTTCTCTGCCTCTTTCTAATTTAATTTCTTTAGCTTGTGTAACTCCAATTTTTTTAGCTAAATATTCTAATGCATCTTCTTCTGTTTTCAATTCAGCTGCATCATATAAATTAATGAAAATTGAATCATAAACTTTTTCTCCGCATATCATCTTAACGATTTCTTGATCTTTAACCATTCCTAATCCCTTTAATACTGGAACTAAAGGAACTCTTCTAAATCTTGTAAATGTTAAATAAAATAAACCATCTTTCATTTGTTCCAATGTATGTGGTATTCTATAACTTCCCATTTCAGAAAATACTTTAGCTACATATTCACTAGGACCAATTTCTTTATTTTCTATAAAAAATCTATTTGAAGCTAAATCTTCAACAGTAATCATTACTCTTTCATTTCCATTAATAATAAAATAACCGCCAACTTCATCTGGATCTTCACCTTTGGAAATTAATTCATCTTTTTTTAATCCATTTAAATGACAATATTTAGATTTAAGCATAATTGGTATTTTACCAATCATAGTAGTAAAACTTTCTCTTTGAACTTCATCTACATAAGCACTAACTTCTAGATATATTGGAGCAGCATAAGTTAAAGCTCTTAATCTTGCTTCACTAGGATAAACTTCTCTTTTACTTCCATCTGCTTCTATAATATTTGGTTTTTCTATCCAAATTTTTTTAAGTTTAATAACAAAACTTTCTACTTCTTGAGGAATAATTGTTGGACTAATATCACCAACTTCATCAACTAATAATTGTAACCTTCTTTCAATAAAATCATTAAAGCTTTGAATATTTGCTTCTACAAAAGGATAATCTTTAAAATAACTTTGAATTAAATCTTGATAATTTTTAACCATCTACAACCACCCTGTAATAACTGGCTTCTCTTGTAATGTGGCTTCTTCTTTTAATTAAAATAATATCTCCAATTTTAACACTCATTGTAACTAAAGCAGGATCACTAATAGGAATCATTGGTAATTGTTTAGAAATCAAATTATGATTAGCAAGAAGTTTTTGTTTTTCTTCATCACTAATTTTAATATGTTCCGGAACCAAAAAATGTTTAATTTGTTTTGTCTCTTCACTCATTTTATGTGTTTCACCTTTGATCTTGAATGGGCTGGATGGGAAATACACAGATTAAGTAAAACCTATATCTGTTTTGAACCCACGACCACCTGCTGTCCTCAACTTGTGTAAAAGGTTCACCAATCACTTTTGAAAAATTTTCTCAAAAGTTTATTCAGGTGCTCTACCAAGCTGAGCTACCAGCCCTTTCTTAGCATAATACTATCTAATAGCAAGTTTAAACCTATGAAAAGTTATATATCTGGCTGTTAGAAAGTATCATAAATTCAGAAACATCGATCCCCTATATAAAACTTGCGCTTTCTACTTATATTTAAGTTTTTATCTTCCATAGAAAATAATATCATAATAAATTAAATCTAAAATTTAATTAAACTTAAAAATTTTTGCTTATAAGAAAATAATATGGTAATTAATACTTATTATACAGAAGAACAAGAAAAGAAAATATTAGAGATGTATAAAGAAACTTCTGGAAATGCAGCTGAAGCAGTTAGAATTCTTAAGTCTGAATATGAAATTGAAGTTTCTAATAATACAATTTGTAGAAGATGGAAAGATGTTGGTTATGAAATATTAGGTAGAGGAACAGGACAAAGGACAGATAAGATATATTATGCAGATGAAGCTGAAAAAGAAAGAATTGTAGCAGCTTATAATAGATATGGGGGAGTTCCAAGTATAGCAGCAAAATCAATTAATAAATCACCTACACATATAGCAGATATTTGGAAAGATGCAGGATTAGAAATAATAGATGTAAGAACAGGTCAACCATTAAAAACAATTGATAGAAAAGTAAGATAATAAATTCAAAATAAGTATTAATTTTTAATGTTGTTAATTCAAAAGAAAAAATAGGAACATTAGAAATAGAAAGAGAACCAAAAAGTGAAGTAACTATTTGGGAAGGAAAATATAAAGGAAATTATGAATTACAACTTGCAACTAAATCAGTAGAAACAAAAAATCAAAATAGAATTGCTAAACTTATAGAACAAACAAAAAGATTCAATTTCAAAGAAAATTTCTTTACAAATTTAATTAAAAAAATATTTAGTTAGAAACTAAGCACCTAACCTTCTCTTAAAAGATTTCCAAACTGCCTTGTAAAAGAAAATCTAGATAGATATTCAGGAGAACTCCCCCCAGTTTGTAAAGTACCATAATGATTAACAAGTGTACCTAATGCTTGCATACCTTTTAATGAAAGACCTTGTAAAGTATAACTTTTTTTAAAACCATCTCTCACTTCATTCTCTAACGAAACAAAACCATCTTCTACCTTAATTCCTAATGTTTCAAATCCGAGACGAACATCTGCCCTCATCAAATTAAGAATATCAACAGCTTCACCAGCATACTTACTTATCTCTTCCGCAGATTCAACCAATCTAGAAAATTGAGCATCTCTTTCAATCTCACTAATTTTTCCGCCTAAAAAACCTTGATAAGTTCTTATAAGATCCACTGTTTGAGTTAAAACAGCATAAGCATTTGTCTGAGAAACAGAAGTTGGAGCTCCATGACCTAAAAGATTTTCAGCATACTTTTCAAGCAAGGAATCCATAGCATCAAGCTGCTTTTCTTCAAAAGGATGGACATTTATTCTTAAAGAAGATGATCTAATCAAATCATATAAACGAGCTAAATGACTCTGAGCAATTATAGCAGCCTCTTTTGGATATCTAGATTTATTCTCAATAAGTTTCCCTACTAAACCATCAATTCTTTTAACAAAAAAGGATATAGATGTATCTTCAATTGGTGCTCTAATCTCTTTCCAATATTTTTCAGCAGCAATTCTTTTATTATCTTCATGCGTCTTTCTCATTTTTTCATTAGTCCACCAGTTTGGATCATAAACTTTATTTGGAAAAGTATCACAAGTTTCAGGAGCTTCGTACTCTGCATCATCAAGAATATTAATTATCATTTTTCCCCTTTGTAACAAGAATTCTCCAGCTCTATGTTCTGCAACATAAGCTAAACCTAACACTGTACTTTTCCGTTCATCTGAAACAAGTGTTACTCCTCTTTTGGCTAAAGAATCAAGAAGATCCAAGATTTCTGAAGAATTCTGTAAAAGCACTTCTGCAGATTCCCCATTTAATATTGCAACTACTTGAGAATCTAAAGAAGACAAATCTTTTTCTCGTTCTTTACCACCAAGATATCTAAGTAAAATTTCTTTATCCATACAACACACCATATAAAAAAATTTATTAAAGTGTCTAAAAATTCTCTAAATAAAATTGTAGAAATATAAACGCCCTGGCCGAGATTTGAACTCGGGTTAGGACCTTTCTTTAAACCTTTTGATGAAAATTTTTCAAAAAGTTTCCGACAGGGTCCTGTGCTAACCACTACACTACCATTGCCATTAATCCGAAGACTAATAAAGGCAGTACCAAGGCTTATGATGAGCAACGAGGTTTATTTATAAAACTTTTTATTCAATAAATCCAATCTTTGGGAATAAGACATCTTAGGAGGATAATAACCTATTTTTCTCCAAATCTCAATCTTCGTAGTATGTTTTGGATTACTAAAACCAATATGTTTCAACCATATATTTAGGTTGTCTTTACCACAAATATCTATCTGATATTCAATATATAATTTACCATTGAAAGTTTTTTTAACTTTATAAATAGAAGAAGTTATACTAAATTTAGTTAAATATTTTTTTAGTTGATAAACAAAATTCATATTAGAAAATGATGCAGTAATAACAGGATAAGAATGGTATTTTCTACTTTTCTTTTTAAAAGTTACACTAAAATCAGTATCTGCAACTCCTTTTAAAAATTTAGATATAAACTTAGAATTTTTATTTATAAAATCAGGTATTATCATAACTTTAGGACCACTAGGTAAGCCTAGTGAATTAAGTTTTCTTACAATATATTTAGAATAAGTAGCAAGTGCTATTGCTTTTTTATTCTTATGGTACCATAAAGATAAGTTAATATTAAATTTATTATAAAACAAAGGCTTAACGTAATTAGTCAAATATTCAAAGTCTTCATGTTTATGGCCTGTAATAACAACCCTATATGTGCCATTATTTTCATAAATATTTCCATCTCCTAAAATTATACCAATTAACTCAGCAAAATTAGCATCACAAAACATAATAGATAATTGTTAAATAAGTTTAAATAATTTAACAAAAACAAATTGAAATATTTTCATAAATTAATAAATTATTTAAATTAGATAGTTAATAAATATCTAGAGGTGAAAAATGCCAGCAAAGAAAAAAACTAAAACAAAAAAATCTTCTAAGAAAAACGTTTGTGAATTTTGTTAAAGAATTTTTAAATAAATTATATCCCTGCTGCCAGATTCGAACCAGCAACCTCACGGGATCAGCTGTCTGTTTTTCATTTCCAGCAATTAAAGCATTAGATCAAACAGTGAATTAATCTACAGCCGTGTGCTCTACCATTGAGCTAAGCAGGGTTATAGAAAAATTAAAAGTCTAGTTATTTTTAAATCTAGTGGTTAAAGAAAATTATAAGAATTTATTAAGAAAAATTAAAATGCTTTAACATTGTATAAAGCATCAGCACTAGTTGATGTTCTACCACTTTGATCTCTAGTTTCTAATCTAGCTCTTTGTGTTCCTAATGAATTGAAAGTTGGTGTAACACCACACCCATCAGTATTAACCATACCAGGATAGTTTGTATCAAAAAATATTGATAAACGATGACCGCTTGGAATATATACACCAGTTCCATTACCTTCGTGTCCTCTTAAAGGTATATGACCTCTCATTGCTAATCTAGCGTCAGTAGAAGTACAAGTTAAATTGTATCCTCTTCTAGTTCCATAAATAACATCTTGATTAGGTCCTAAACCTCTTCCTATTCTAGCTATAGTTGAAGTAGGAACTCTAAATCCACCATCTATTGAAAAAGGACCAGCATCTCCGCCATCTCCAAATCCGCCATCAACAGGTGTAAAACCTGCATCAAATAAAGCATCAGATAATCCACTACCAGAATCTAAAGAACCAGCATCTATAGGATTTCCCATATCATCAAAACCAGCATCAATACTATTTACAACAGCATCTAAAACACTTCCAGAATCTAAAATTTCAGAACCATCGTTTGTTGTACTTGCATCAGCAGTAGCATCTCTATAAACTCCAGGTAAATCTGGCTCTTGTCCGCAATCACAAGCACTAAGTGCAAGTAAAGAACCTAATAAAACAGATGAACCATAAGCTCTTTCAGCTGAATTTATTCTAGAATTACTAGTTAATGCATTTAATGTAGGTCTATTGAATCCTCTTCTAGATCTTCTGTTTCCATTTACTAGATTACTAGAAACTGTACTTCTATATTGGCTAAGTTCTCTACGAGTTTGATAAGATAAATCTGTAATATTTTTGTTTGACATAATTTTGAAAACAGTTACTAATTTATAAACTTTACTATTGTTGAGTTATAACATATTAAAGAAAACATAAATAAGTATATTTCTATTAAACAAAATAAAATCAAACTCTATTTTTATAATATTAAATTACTTAGATCTAAATATCTTAAATAAATTAGAAAAAAATCCTTCATTTGTCATTTCTATTTTTTCATCATATTTTAAATCTAATAAGTCAGCAGCAAACTTTTTGTATTGAATTGCAGCTGCACTTTTAGGATGAGTATGAACAACAGGTTGTTTCTGAACTAATGCATGTTTAACTGCTCTATCTTCAGGAATAATTCCTATAATTTGAACTTCTAAAATATTTTCTATATCTTTCAAAGATAAATCAGGATTTTTAGAATTTGTTTTTGTAACTAATACACCTAAAACTTCTTTCTTCATTTCTTGACAAACTTTAACTGTTTTTAATGCATCTGTAACTGCAGGCATTTCAGGTGTTGTAATAATAACAACTTGATCTAATGCTTTAATTGCAGACAAAGCTTCTTTAGTTAAACCAGGAGAACCATCAACTAAAATAAAATCACTATGACCATCTAAATCTCTAATAACGCCGCTTAATTTAGCATGATCAAATCTTTTTGCATCTCTTAAAGAAATACTTGCAGGTAAAACTTTAATCCCGCTAGAATGTTGAAAAGTAGATTCTAATGCTTCTTTTTTTCCTCTTAAAACATCATGTAAAGTTGAAGAAGGAATAGGATGTCCTAAATAAACACCGACATTTGGACTTGTTAAATTTGCATCAACTAAAGTAACATCTTTACCAAAATAATTTAATGCAGCTGCAATATTAATTGCACTTGTAGTTTTACCAACTCCACCTTTTGCAGAAATACAACCAATAACTCTAGATATAGCCATAAAAATATTATTGTTATTGAATTAATAAATGTTTCTCTAAGAATTTTATTCTGTTATTGGCGTTATAGAAATAATTTCTATTTTAAGATTGGGATTAACAGGATTATATATAAGAGTAGTTCTTAAATTTGGACCAACAAAACGGCTAACAAGGTCAAAATGTCTTCCTCTCTCATCGACACTAGAAACATATCTAAAATTACCACAACTATCTTTTTCAAATAAATTAAAAGTAGTAGTTCTAGCAACTATACCGCTATCATCAATAACCATTACTCTTGAACCTGCATAAACTTCTTCTAAACCTTTTCTAGGATTAACAGACTTAGAAGTAACTTTTTTCCCATTAACATACCAATCATAAACCTTTTTACCATCTTCAGAAGAAACAAACAACCTATCTCTCCCATCAACAGTTTTAAATTCTAAACCTAGAGGTGTAGTATTCATCTTCAAATTTGTTTGTCTAGAATTAGAACAACCTTCAAGAACTCTTCCAACAATATAAGGAGTAAGTTCTAGTTGTGGTTCAGCCCTAGCATCATAAGCTAAAGCAGTCAAAGCAACTAAAGGTAATATTGAATTTTTCATAAATAAAAACTAGTAGAAAAAATTTATAAAGCTAACTTTAGAAATTTATTTCATATGTCCTATAATAAGATTAACAAATTCTTTAGTCTTTTCTAAATAATCATAAAGATTGTCAACTTTAATTTCCATAACATCTTTAGTTTTAGTAATTAATGTAACATTTTTTCTAAATTCTTCTCTTGGCGTATATTCAGCTTTATCAATTTTTTTAAGCAAGTTATACAAAATAAAATATTTATTAAGAGGATTTCCTAAAATTGATCTAGCAAGTGTTGCTCTTTCTTTCACATTTGTAGGAACATCTGGAATTTTTTTATTCTTTCTCATGTGTTCTAAAAACTCTGCCATAACTAATTCAAATGCACTAATCATTCTATGAATTGCATTTTTCATTATATCACACGTTCTAGTATACTTCAAAGAAACATAGACCAAATGATCTGCTCTCTTAAGTTCTTCTTGAGGAGTATCCTCGTTAATTTCATACATTTTGTCTCAAACCATCCTTGAACTTAATCATTATACTACGTAATGCTTCTATATAAAGGTAAAGCATTTTAACATCTAAAATTTTAATTAAGCTATAATCATCATTGCAAATTACAAAATTTTCCTTTCTAGAAAATTCAATTGGACTTTCTTTATGTTGTTTTATTATATTATTAAGTTCATTCATACTAATTATTATTTTTCTATCAAAATTATTTTTACTAAGAATTTCTGTCTCAAATAATTTTAATTTAGATTCAAAATCAGTTGGTAAGTAATTAATTTTTTTATTTAGTTTTTCATATAAAAGAATAGCTTCAATAATTAAATTTCCAGCATCAAATAAGTGATAAACAACTGACAATAAAATTTTATTTTCTTTAAGAATGGGATAACTAACTTTTGCTAAATGATCTGCAGTATTTAGTTGTTTTTCTGCTTCTTTAACCAATTCTAGGACTTTTAACATATATTACTGAATGGTAGTAAAAATATATAAACTATTCCTTTTTAAGCTCTAAAATAGCTTCTGCTAAGTCACCATTATTTCTTTCTAAAGCTTTTTTAGCTTCATCCTCAGAAACACCTGCTTGTTCAGCAACAGTCTCAATATCTTCTTGACTTATTGTGCTTTCTTCTTCAATTGTACCAGTAATTTGTAAACTTTCTTGTCCCATCATATTTACTTTCATAACTTCAGGATCTCTAATAACTAAATTGCCGCTAGTAGTTTTAATTATAACTTCTGTAGCATCAATTTTTTCTTGTTTAACACCCATTCTTTTCATTGCTTGTTCTAATTGTTTAGGATTAATATTCGGCATCATAGTTTATAGTATATAGGTCAGTCTTATAAAATTTTCTGAAGTAATTAATCTATGACAATTGAATTATATTTAATAGGAACTCAACATTTTGATCCAAATGGTCCTAGAAGATTAAGAAAATTATTAGAAAATAAAAGACCAGAAGTAATTACTGTAGAAACAGATCAAGATAGAATAGATAATTTAGAAAATTACTGGAGAGAATTAACTCCAGAAAAATTAGAAAGAGTGGCAATAGATTTACATCAAAGAATGCCTGGATCACACATTGAAGGCATTAGAAATTATTTAACAGTTAGTGGATACGAATACAAAGAAGCAAAGTTGTATGCAGATTCTCATGGAATAGAAATAATTCCTGTAGATAAATTTGACGAAGAATTTCAAGCTGCAAAAGGAGATTGGAATCATCCAATAAATAGAGACTCAGTAAAATTTCTAAAAGTAAATATACCAAGATTAAGAGAATTAGTAGAGAGAAGATATAATGAAGAAACAATAAAAATTCCAGAAGGAATTAAAGTAACTTCTTTAGAATATAGAGATGCACATATGGAAGCAAAAATAAGAGAGCAACATGGAAGAGTAGTTCATATTGGTGGCATGGCTCATTTCTATGGAGCTTACATAAATTTATATGATAGGTTAAGAAGTTTGGGTGCTAAAAAAATAAAATTAAATGAAGCAGATAAAATCTAATTAAAAAACATATTTCAAATAAACACCTCTAGCATTCAGAGGATCATCAAAGAAAACAGAACTTGAAATTTTTCTATAGGCTGTAAAACCACCTCCAAGATTTTTAAAAATTCTACGAGCATCAATATTAACAGCATTAAAACCATTTCCTAATTGACAAACCCCAATAACAGTTCCTTTAGTAGTTAATCTTAATTCTAAATGATGAACACTTGTATATTCTCCGTGATCAATTGCATTAAATATAGTCTCTGACATAAAAAGTGGAATTTCTCTTTTCTTATTACCACTTAACATAGTATAAAGAAATAATGGATCTGTAGAATATGGAATTGTATTAAAAAAACGATAATTGAAAAACCTATCTAAATCAAAAAGCAACTGTTCGGATTTCGATTGAGAAAAAGAATCAATAGATTTATTTTTATCTCCAGGCAATTTTCTAGCATTATTGAAAAATACATCATAATCTACAGAATAAGATTTACCAGCTACAAAACCGATTTCATCAAGTGCTTTCTCTAGAGTTAAATCATAAGCAAGGACCATAGGTAAAAATTAAAGGAAAAATTCTTAAACCTAACTAAAGAAAATTTAATCTTTTTTCTTCTTTTCTGAATTCCAATTTCTAAGAAGTTGAATTGCCATTCTTACACCAACACCTGTTCCACCATAAGGAGTTAAAGGATTAGTTGGTTTAGTAGTCCAAGCAGTTCCAGCAATATCTAAATGAGCCCATTTTTTACAATCAACAAATTCTTTTAAAAATAATGCAGCAGTAATTGCTCCACCATCACTAGGTCCGCAGTTTTTAATATCTGCAAATTTACTTTTAATAGATTCTTTATATTCATCATACAAAGGTAATCTCCAAACATGTTCTCCAGATTTTTCACCAGCAACAGTAATTTTATTTGCTAGTTCATCATCATTACTAAACATACCAGTACAATGAGTTCCTAAAGAAATAACACATGCACCTGTTAAAGTTGCTAAATCAATTACAGCTGTAGGCTTATAATTTTTAGAGTAAGCTAAAGCATCAGCTAAAATTAATCTTCCTTCAGCATCTGTATTAATTATTTCAGCTGTTTTTCCATTATAAAATTTAACAATATCTCCAGGCTTGTAAGCATTTCCACCAGGTAAATTTTCAGTTGCAGGAATTAGTCCTATTAATTTGTAAGGTAATTTTAAACTAGCAGCTGCTTGCATAATTCCTAAAACACTTGCAGCACCACTCATATCATATTTCATTTCATCCATTAAGTTAGCAGGCTTTAATGAAATTCCACCTGAATCAAAAGTAACACCTTTACCAACAAAACAAATTGTTTCTTTTCCACCTTCATATTCTAAAATTATAAATTTAGGAGGATGATCACTTCCTCTAGAAACAGCAAGTATTCCACCCATTCCCATTTTTTCCATATTTTCTTTTTCAAAAATTGTACATTTAAATTTAAATCTTCTAGCTAATTTTTTTGCTTCATTTGCTAAATAAGTGGGGGTAACAACATTACTAGGTTTATTTTGTAAATCTCTCACATAATAAACAGCATCAGAAATTACAATTGCATGTCTTATTGCTTCATCTATTTCAGAAAAATTATTTGCATTAGCTGCAATAGCAAATTGTTCAATTTTATTTAAATCTTCTAATCCTTGGGTTTTAAATTCATTAAATTGATATAAAGATAATTTAACAGCTTCAACTGCTGCAAAAGCACCATCATAAGGAGGTAAATCCTCAAACAAGTATAAACTAAATTCTTTAATCCCGTTTTCTCTTAAATAAACAGAAACCTTACCTACACTTTCTTTTGCTTTTTTAACATTAAAATCTTCTTTTTTCCCTAAACCTAAAAGAACTAATTTCTTAATATTTCCATTAAGTCTTAACATGAAAACTTTTCCTAATTTAGCATTAAATTCTTTATTCTTAATTACTTCACTTACTAAACTACCAGAAATAGCATCATAAGGCTCTAAATCATGAGAGTTTGAATTTTCATATAAACCAATTACTAAAGCTTCAGTTTTAAGTTCTTCTAGATTTTTTGTAAATAAAATTATTTTCATGTTCTCGAGTATTGTTAGGCATTGTAAGCTGTTTATTAAGTTTACTTTCCAGCAAACAAAGATGATGAAAAATATACTTCAAAGTAGCATATTAACAAAACAAAACATAAATAAAGGAAATTATATAAAAATATAAAAATGGGACTTAAAATATATAACACTTTAACAAGAAAAATAGAAAATTTTAAACCATTAAAAGATAAAGAAGTAAAATTATTTGTATGTGGTCCTACTGTTTATGATTTTATTCATATTGGAAATGCAAAAACATTTGTTCAATTTGATATTATAGTTAAATACCTAAGGTATAGAGGTTACAAGGTATTTTACATTCAAAACATTACAGATATAGATGATAAAATAATAAAAAAAGCTAATGAAGAAAAAGTAGATTGGAAAGTAATTTCTAGTAAATACGAAAAAGCTTTTTTAGAAGATGTAAAAAGTCTAGGAATAACTTCAGTAGATAAATTTCCAAGAGCAACAGATTACATAAAAGAAATAGTTTCTCAAGTTAAAAGACTAATTGAAAAAGGGTTTGCTTATAAAATTTCTGATGGTTATTATTTTGACCTTTCTAAATTTAAAGAATATGGAAAATTAGCAAAAAGAACAACTGCTGAAGGAGAAGATGCAGTTTCTAGAGTTGATGAAAATACTGAAAAAAGAAATAAAGGTGATTTCTGTTTATTAAAGTTTAGTAAAGAAGGGGAACCTTTTTGGGAAGATGTTTTAGAGTTGGAAGTTTCAAATGAAGAATACGAAAGGAGGGTTAAAGAAGCTATTGAGAAAGACGATAAAGAATTTTTAAAGTTAAATAATATAAATAAAACAAAATGGAAAAAATAATGTTATGTAATGGTGGATGTGGAAACAAAGCCAAATATAGCGGCTGGTGTGAAATAAGATGGAGAAAAGAAAATAGAATTAGTGTTAAATGTCCGAAAGCTGAAGAAAAGAGAGGAAAAGCAATTTCAAAATATAGAATAAAAGAATCAAAACTTGGTCTTAATCCAATGCAAAATCCACTAATATGTAAAAAAAATCATTCTATAGAAAGAAACAAAAAAGCTTCAGAATCATTAAAAAAGTTAGGAGAACTAAAACTTTTACCTCAACAAATAGAAAGTAAATATAAAAGCAGATTAAGGTTATTAAGAATTAGAAAAGCTTTACAAAAACTTGCAGCTGAAGGAAAGTTAAATCATCAAATTGAATCATTAGAAGAAAAAAAATTACGTCATAAGAAAATATCTGAAACTGTAAAAGAATTACATGCAAAAGGAATTTATAAAAATAACATTCCAAAAAAAATAAAATATAAATCAAAAGTTAATGGAAAGATATACTTGCGGTCTAAATGGGAA
This sequence comes from Candidatus Nanoarchaeia archaeon, assembly GCA_035288845.1. Lineage (GTDB taxonomy): Archaea > Nanobdellota > Nanobdellia > SCGC-AAA011-G17 > GW2011-AR18 > JAGVZM01. The sequence goes on from DATDZB010000009.1 coordinate 70,080, forward strand.
TTAGATGTTGCAAAATTTCTTGACAAGAATAATATTTCATGGTTATACGAGCCATTTCCAGTTCCTTATTTAGACAATAATAAAGAAAAACATGTTACAATACCTGATTTTTATTTGCCAAAATATAATCTAATTATAGAAGTTAAAGGACTAAGAAAGGATTTTATTAGTAGTTATACAATTAACAATAAAATAGAAGGAATTAAAAAAGCAGGGTTTAAGTTTTATTTATGGATGGAAAAAGAAATTCAAATGATAAGAAAGAATAATACTAATTTATTATTAAATAGTATTAAAATCCTGGAGAATAAAAACAATGCCTAAAATAAAAATTAAATTAAAATTCAGACCAGGCTGGCACATCGAAGATACAGCAATAACAGAAACATTATTAGGTCAACAATATGATTTACATGGCGGAGCAATAGATTTAATTTTTCCACATCATGAAGCAGAAATAGCACAAATGGAAGCAATATCTGGAAAAAAACCTTTTGTAAAATATTGGTTGCATACCGGTTTCTTACAAGTAAACAAAGAAAGAATGGGTAAATCAAAAGGAAATTTCTCAAGAGCAAGAGAAGTATTAAAAGACTATAATAAAACAGCTTTAAGATTTTTATTTTCATCTACACATTATAGAAAACCAATTGAGTTTTCAGATGAATCTTTAGAAACAGCAAAAAATAATGCAAATAAATTAAATGAATTTTTGTTGAAATTAAATAATTACAAATCAAAATCAAAAGATAATAAAGAAATTTCTAAATTAATAAAAGAAACTAAAAATAAATTTGAAGAAGAAATGGATAATGATTTTGAAACAGCAAATGCAATAACTTCAATATTTGATTTTACTAAAAAAATAAATAAATTAATTTCAAATAATGAAATTTCAGAAAAAGATTCTAAAAAAATAAAAGAATTTATGCAAGAAATAGATTCAATATTTGGAATTTTAGAAGAAGAGATAGACGTTCCAAAAGAAATAAAAGAATTAGCTGAAGAAAGAGAAAAAGCAAGGAAAAATAAAAACTTCAAATTAGCAGATCAATTAAGAGAAGAAATAAAATCTAAAGGTTATTATATTGATGACACAGAAACTGGAATAATAATCAAGAAATTGTAATAAAGTTATTCTTAAATAATTTTCTAAAAATAGTTTAGTATGAAAAAATTAAATTTAGCTCAAATAGTAATATTAACTCTAAGTTTAGCTTCATTAAATGCCAATGCAGAGGAAGCATCAAAATTAAATGATAAACAAAAAGTAGAAATGGCATTAAAAGCTGCAAGATTATTAAACGCACAATTTCCAGTGCCTACAACCCCACAAAGAGATAGAGATAATGCTTTCAGACTAAATGAATCCTATTACGAATTTGGTGCAGATAGGGGGAAAAACAGAAAACATAAAGGAATAGATATCTATGGTTATGGAAACTACAATAAAGCAGAACAATTATACGCAAAAGGAAAAGAAGGTTTCTATAGTAAAGATTCTAAAGATTGGTGCATAGCGCAAGATTATTTTAGACAAATTATTGCTTTAGGAAAAACACCTTTAAGGAAAAAAGCTCAACAAAGTATTAGAACATTAGATAAAAAATTAAAAAAAGAAAGTCATAAATGTAATTAAGCTGCTTTTAATTCTAAAATGTCTCTGTATTCTTCTGGACTCTTAACATGTTTATGTAATTTATAATTACCAGTTCTATCTTCAAATCTTAATAGATCAGCAACTAAATCACCATCATGTTGTAAATCATTTCTAACAACATCTGCAATTTTATCTCTCTCTTGTGCAGTAGCATAATCTCTTTGATGAAGTACTTGCCATAATAAAACTCCTTCATATGACATTGGATATTTAGTTAAATTATCTTCAGTTCTTAAACTAGGAATAGGTAATATCGGAGATCTTGGTCTAGAATGTGCAAATTTAATTACAGCTACTCTATCTTGATGAGCTCTTTCTGGGGGAGCAACAACCCAATGTCTAGCATAAGGAATAGTTCCAGCAGTTTCATAAGTAGCAAAAAATCCAGAATTATCAACCATACAATTAGAAACTGTAGTGTAAGGGATAATTTCTCCACTTGGTTTTTCAAGCATTAGACCTGGTTCTTCAGCACCAAATAAAGTAGCAGCAAAATCTACATCTCTATGCGGACTAGCTCTTACTAAATTAGTAACAAATTTACCGTCAGGCATTCTAACAACTAAAGCATTAACTTTAAGACCATCATGTTCAATATGGTGTATTCCTAAAACTCTTCCTTCAATTCCAGGATAACGTCTTAATCTTAAAGAACTATCACCATATGCAAGCCTAGCAGAAAAATAAGAAGGATGTAATCCAAGTCCAACTGCTAAAGCAGTATAAAGTTCTAAATCTCTTTCTTCAAGTTTTTCTAATAATTTTTCTGCAGTTCCAACTAACTCAGGAACTTCACCTATTTGTTGATTAGGAAGATAAAAATAAGGTCGATATTTAGCAAGAGGATGATCATCAGAAATTCCAGGCCCAATCATTAAATGCTCTCTATGATCTAAAAATACTCCTTTAGAACTAGAGCCAATTCCAGTAGGAGTATAGCCTCTTTGTCCTCCAATCTTAGGAAGTCTATATTTCATCTTAACATCATCAGACAAAGCACAAAATTCTTTAAACAAACTATTGACTCTATCTTTAAGTCCTGCAAGTTCAGGATCATTATTTTCAACTTGCGTAAAACCATCTCTTAACCAATTATCTCTAAAACTTTCACCAAATGATCTAGAATTACGAGCAATCTGAGAATAATCTAAAGGAACACCCAAAGATCCATCATCCATAAACAAAAAGATGAATTCAAATATATAAATATTATTCTACTAAAAAGTCTATATTGGAATTATGAAATATAAAAATGTTTATCAGATTCAAGAACTCCAACATTTGAAAATGAATTGCCAGTTTCATTAAGAAGAGAAAGATCATAATAAACACAATATTTTCCTTTTGGAGTAATTCCATAAAATCTATTATTTACAACTATTGGTGTTTCAGAAGTAATTCTTACATTGGGAAATAATTGTCCTACAAGATCACCTAAATCTTTTTCAAAAAATCTAATTACTTCAAATGGAATTTGCCCTGAATTAAGATCAAGTGGAAGTTCAAGTGTTGGAAACTCTTCATTTGGGTCAGTTTGTTCCATAATTTCACCTAATTAGTTTTTCCTTGTAAATTTCCAATTAAAATAGCTTCTTGATGAACAGAATTAATTTGATGCTCACCAGAAATAATTTCACAACGAACATCAATTCCATATTGACCTTCATTAAAAATACCATATCTTACTTTAACTTCTCTAACTTCTGGTTGAGGTCCATATCTCAATGCAGCTTCAAGAGCAACTTTTTTTCCAGCCTCAATAGCACTAGGAGTCCAAAGTTCTAAAGTGGTTCTAATTTCAAGAGGTAAATCTTTTAGAGGAATTTCTAATTTTAAATCGCTAATAGAATTATCTTTCTTAGACATTTATTCTCCACTAAAATCATTGTGTCCCATTCCAGGTGGCATTCCTTTAGGACTTCCTTTTGTTCCAGCAGCTAATACATCATCAATTCTTAATATTAATTCTGCAACTTCAGAAGCAGATTTTATTGCTTGAGTTTTAATTTTTAAAGGTTCAATAACACCAGCAGCCCATGCATCTACAACTTTTCCAGTAAATACATTTAATCCAGCCCACTTTTGTCCTTTATCATGTGCAGCTTTTAATTCAGTTAAAGAATCAATAGGATCTAATCCAGCATTTTCAGCTAAAGTAATTGGAATTATTTCTAAAGCATCTGCAAAAGCTTGTACAGCTAATTGTTCTCTTCCACTTAATGATGTTGCAAACTTTCTCAAAGCAGCTGCAACTTCAACTTCAATTGCTCCTGCACCAGCAACTATTTTTCCAACTTTTAAAGCAGCAGCAATATCTCCTAATGCATCTTTAATTGCTCTTTCAACTTCATCAACAACATGAGAAGTTCCGCCTCTAATTAATAACGTAACAGCTTTAGCTTCTTTACATCCAGTAACATAAGTCATTTCTTCCTGGCCAAATTTCTTTTGTTCAACTAAAGCAGAGTAACCTAAATCAGCTGAACTTAATTCATCTAAATTACTAACAATTCTTCCACCAGTAGCTCTAGATAATTTTTCTAAATCAGTTTTCTTTAATCTTCTGCAAGCATAAATTCCATTTTTACTTAAATAATGTTGAGCTAAGTCATCAATTCCTTTTTGACATAAAACAACATTAGCTCCAGACTTAACAACTTTATCAACCATAGATTTAAGCATTCTATTTTCCATATCAATAAAAGCTTGCATTTGATTAGGATCTGTAATTTGTATTTTAGCATCCATCTCTGTACTTTTAATTTCTAAAGAAATATCAAGTAATGCAATTTTTGCATCTTTAACAACATCAGGCATATTAGAATGAACTTTTTCTTTATCTAAAACTATACCTTGAATTAATTCTGAATCTTCTATTCCAGCTCCAACTTTTTTTTCTAATTTAACATCTTCAACATTTACAGTAATATCTTTACCATTAATTTCAACAACATGTTTAATTGCATTAACAATTAATTTACTTAAGATATCTTTAGCAACTTCTGCACCTTTACCAGTCATAGCAGTTCCAGCAATATTTTGTAAAGTTTTTTCATCTTCTAAAGAAACATTTTCAGCTAAACTATTAAGAACTTCTTGTGCTTTTTCAGCAGCCATTCTATAGCCTTTACCAATAACAGTAGGATGAATATTTTTATCTAGTAATTTTTCTGCATTTTTTAATAATTCACCAGCTAAAACAACAGCAGTAGTAGTTCCATCTCCAACTTCATTTTCTTGAGTTTTTGCAACTTCAACAATCATCTTAGCTGCAGGATGTTCTATTTGCATTTCTTGTAATATAGTAACACCATCATTAGTAACAATAATATCACCTAAAGCATCAACAAGCATCTTATCCATTCCTTTTGGTCCTAGTGTAGTTCTAACAGTCTCAGCTACTAATTTAGCTGCCATCATATTATTTCTTTGTGCTTCTCTTCCACTAGTTCTTTGAGAACCCTCTGATAGAATGTATATTGGTTGTTGATTGTTATTAGTCATTTATAATTTTCCCCCAGTAGAAAGATTTATGAAAAATTTATAAGGATTTCTATTAAATAATATAATAACTTCAAACTCAATTAAAGTCTAAAATAACTATATAAATCTGTATTTCTAAGAATTTATATGAAAAAATTAATATTTATTGGATTAATAATTGGATTATTAATAATGACTGGTTGTTCTATAATAGATCCTTATTATCATGAACGTCCTTTCTATAGCATCAACAATACTCCAAGGGATTATAGCACAGATCCAGCATCTTACGATTGTTGGAAATTAAAAAGTGAAGAAGCTTGTTTAAATGCAAGTGAATGTGTACCTAGATATACAAGAGGAGCAATTGTAGAAATGCCAGAAGGTGGTTATGAAGAAGATCCAATTTACAAAGATTGCGCAGCAAAATGTAATAGTTATATACTAGATGGAGAAATATGGAGTTGTAAGAAATAATGGCACAAGACAAATTTATTTTAATGAACTTAGAAGATCCCAAATCTAAAGATTTAGCTCAAGCTATAGGTTCAGAAACAGCAAGAAAAATACTAGATTTATTATCAGAAAAATCATTTACAGAAACTACAATATCTAAAAAACTAAACATTCCATTATCAACTGCTCATTATAATATTCAACAATTACTAAAAGCAAATTTAATTGAAATAAAAGGATTTATTTGGAGTGATAAAGGTAAAAAAATAAATATTTACAAAGTTGCAAATAAATTAATAATAATTGCACCTAAAAATTCAAGTTCAAGTTTTTTAGATAAAATAAAAGATATAATTCCAGTTTCATTAGCAGGTTTAGTAGCATCAGCAGGAATTTATATTTATCAAAAATTAATGATACCAGTTCAAACGTTTTATCCAATAACAGAAACAATACAAGAACAAGCGCCCTATATTGCTCAAGATACAATGCAAAAAGCAGTTTCAACTGGTTCATATGCGGCTTCAAGTGGTGCATCAGCAACTGCAGGAAGTTCAGCAGCAATGATAGCAAATAATTCTTTACCAAATGCAGCTTCATATGCACAACCAATAGCAGAAGAAACAACAAATTATATGGTCCAAGATCAAATGAGAACTCTTCCACTACAAGAACCAAATTATGCTTTATGGTTTTTACTAGGTGTAGCAGTAATAGTAACAGTTTATGTAATTTACAAATATATTAAACATAAAAGAAATAATTAATTATTTACAACTGTTAATATATGATTTATAACTTCATTTGCCTTTTTTAAATTTCTAGCTTTTATTAAGTGAAAAGTATAACCAATATCCCTCATCAATCTATAATAAATAACTTTTTTATCAAAATTTTCATCAATTAAGTCTCTACCATAACCATCTAATAAAGAATTTTTAAAATCTTCATAATCTAACAATCCTAATCTATGTAATTTCAAAAAGTCATATTCTCTTGCATGACTAGAAGCAAATTCAAAATCACATAGTCCAACAATATTCCAATTATCATTTTCTTTATTAACAAAAATATGATCTAAATGCATATCTCCATGAATTAAAACAGCTTCTGAATTAGATGTAAGGTATTTATTTTCATGTAAATATTTAACAATACTAAGAGCTTGTTCAGAAGTTAAAATATCAAGCACAATTAAATTAACTAAATCTTTAAAACCAATTCTAAGAATATGTAAAGTCCATTCATAAGAAGTTAAATCTAAAACTTTTTTATCATCAGACTGAGATTTAAAAGAAAATATTTTCTCAACTACAGGACCATTTTTATCAATAAGCCCAAAATTACCAAGTTTAACAGTATGTAATTTTCTCATTAATTTACCAATTTCAAAAGCAATTTTTTTCTTGTCTTCAATATTAAGATCTTCCCAGATCTCATTTAAACAAGTTCCAGACAATTTACTCATAATCATATAAGAAAATGGATGCTCTATTCTTAAATCATTATAAAAATAGATATTAGGGACAGGAATTTCAATTTTAGAATAATGATCAATTACAAATACTTCTTTTCCTATTGATTCATATTCACTTTCATTAAAGTTTATCCTTAAAATTATTTCTTTGTTAACAGGATCATCTATTTCACACAAATACATATGGTGAGTATATCCTTTATTTATTTTATTAATGGATCTAACAGTAGAATTAAAATATTTAAATAAAATATCTTTTACTTGTTCTATTGAAGGTTGATTATTCATTTAATCTCCATATAATTTTAGTAAATCATTCCCCAACCTAGTAATAATGTAGTCAGGATTAACAGTCAATGGTTTTCCCAATCTATCAACTAAAACACTTTTTACATTTTTATTAGGAATTATTCTACGAAGAACATTAGCAGTATTAACATCATCTTCAGTATCACCTACAAAACGTATTACACCAGAATCGCTATAAGGTTTCATTTTTGCTAAAACTTCCAAAGCTTCAACACCTTTATCAGCAGCTTTTTTCCTATCTGTCGGAGTTATACCTATAAGTTCACCAAAATATTTTCTCAAGTTAAAATAATCTAATTTTGCACCAGTTTCAGCTTCAGCACTTCTTGTAACTAATCCAATTGGATGTTTAACGCCAACCATATATTCTAGCACTTCTTGCGCATCTGGATAAAATTTAACCTCTCCAGCTCCCAAAGAATTTTCCCAAGATCTTTCTTGTCTAGCTTTTTTAAAAGCATCCCAAAATTTTTCCTTGTCATGGCCATATTGAGCAGCTAATCCAACCCAATCAATAGAAGTATAAGCTTCTTCTTCTGTAATTGAAGTTCCTAATAATTTAAATGTAAGATCTAAATCTCTAGCTATTTTAGGTTTAGAATCTATTAAAGTTCCATCTAAATCAAATAAAGTTCTATCATCATATTTAATTTTAATTTCCATTTTTAAATAAAGATTTTACCCCCTTAGTATTAAAATAAATAAATAATGCTAAACTTACTAACATTCCTGGTAAAGAAAATAGAAGCGGAGTTCTACTTCCAGAAAAGTAAATGATTATTCCAATTAAGTGAGAAAGAATTGTTAAGCCTAAACATATTAAAAATAATTTTCTTGCCCAATTTTTATATAAAATCATACCACTAGAACTTACCAAAAGTAAGATAGAAGCTATAATATCCATTATGATGACAACAATTAATTGTAAACTAAGTTGAGTAATGATGAAAAAAGCAAAGATAACTCTAGGTAAAGAGAAAAGAGAAAAAATTAAAGATATCACTGAAATTATTTTAACAAATATTTTATTGCCATTTTTTATTTTTTTTGATTCCATTTTCTCTCCTAATTATATAACTTAATAGTAATAACAAAATGACTAAATATTTATATATGAGCCACCACTATAGTGGTTAATGGTAAAGTTACAAGAACTAGGATTTAATGAATATGAATCTAAAGCCTACGAAACTCTAGTTAAATTTGATAAAGCAACAGCTAACAGAATTAGCACAGAATCTGAAGTACCTTATAGTAGAATATACGATGTTTTAGCTTCACTAAGTCATAAAGGATTAATCCATATTATTCCTGGGGATCCAAAACAATACACAATTTCAGATCCAAAGAACCTATTAGATTTAGCTGAACATAGAAAAAATGAATTAACAAAAACAATACAAGAAATAAAAGTTTTAGAAAAGTCTTATGATCTTAACATTAAACAACCAATAGTTGTAGGATATGGAAAAGATAATTTTAGTGTAATTGTAGATGAAATGAAAGAAACAGAAAAATATAGCTATAACATAAGATACAAAGCAGATCCTAAAACAAAATGGATAAAACGTCATCAGAAAAAAGGAATAGATAGAAAAAATATGACTAGGTACGATGAAGAAACAAAAAATAATGTAAAAAAATGGATTAAAGATACAAAAACAGATTGGAGAGAAATAAATAATGAAGGTGTTGCAATTTCAATTAAAGATGATGAAGAAACAATGATATGTGTAATAAAATCTAATGCAACTTTATTAATTAGAGATAAAGCTTTTGCGAAATTAATGAAAGATTTATACTTAGCTAAATGGAATATTTCAAAAGAAATTAAAATTCAACCATAAGGCTTAGGATAAAATTTTAAAGTTTTAATTTTCTTTCCTTCTAATTCCAATAAAACATTTACTCTGGAACCAAAACCAGAATTAACAACAATAGTTTTACCTAATTTAATTTTACCAAAGTATTCATGCATGTGACCGCCAATACAAACTAAAGGACTATTTTTTAAAATGAAATCTCTAGAAATCATAGAACCATAATGTTTATTGTGAACTGAATGTCCAGGTTTTTTAATTCTGTCAAATTTAGTATTATAAGGCATATTATGTGATAAATAAATTAAAGGATATTTTTTATCAGATTTATTATATAAGTTTTGTATTTTGTTAAATAATTTATTATAAGACTCTAAAACTTTCTTCCAATCTTTTTTAGTAATTTTCTTACGCAATTTTCTATTTAGTACTTTCATAATATTTGAATCAGAAGAAGGCAGTTCAGGAACCATATTAAGCCCATAACCAATTAGATTATAACCACGAAAATTAACTAATTTAAATTGACAATCAACAATATTTTTCAAACCTTTAGTTAAATATTTATTTGTTTCTTTTCCAGAAAACATTTTATGCCTATTTATTAATTCACTACTAATCTTTTTAACAGAATCATTAATTTTACCATAACTATCATCCCAATTCCCAGGAATAATAAAAACAGGTTTTCCAAATGAATTCAAATATTTTAAAATATTTCTTCCAATTTTTAAAGAATCATTTTCCAATTTCTTAAGAAATTTTTTACTATAATTGGAATTTAAGTATTCAGTTGTACTTTTATAAGGTTTTCCATCTTTTTTCTTAGCATTTCCCCAGCCATCAAAATATTTTCTAATTTCATCACCGCAAAAATCACCAGGAGCAATTATTGCATCAAAATCTTTAAAATGTATTTTAGGTTTATTACCGTGTAAATCACCAATAATTAAAAATTTAACCATAATATAATTTAAGAAAAGAACTTTATAAATATAACTACTTTAATTTTCTAGCAAATAAAAATAAAACTAAAAGATAAAAACAAATTAAAATAAATAAAAAGAAAAAAGATTTGGACATTCCAAATGATTTAATACTATATCCTAATAAAGGAAGTAAAAAAAATATTCCAATATTAGTGAACATATTATTTATTGAAAGCATTGTAGTCCTATGAGATGTTTTTGCATGCCTGTTAACATAATCTCCAGTTATGACACTATAAAAACCAAAAGTTAAACTTATCAACAAGAAGAATAAAATTCCAAATTTAGGAATCATTAGTGAAATAAAAAAAGTTGCGACTAAAACACTAAGTTGAACTAGTAATAAAGATTTCTTTTCACCAAATATTTTCTCCCACTTGTGAGCTGTTTTAGATGAATAAGCAGATAACAAAGTTCCAACTGCAGCAACAACACCAATTAAAGAAACAGGAACAAGTATAAGTTCATAATAAGAAGAGGAGATTATAAGAATAATATTAATAACAGATCCAATAATTAAAGTGAAAAAACCAAGATAAATTAAATAAGGTTTCTTAAAAAAGTAAGAAATTCCTTGTTTAAAATGTAAATAAGAATTTTTAAAATTAAACTTCTTAATAGGTTCATAAGGTTCTTTTAATAAAAAAGTTAAAATAAAACCAAATATCATAAAAGCTAAAGAAAAATAAGCAGGCAATTTATAATAAATACTAAATAAATAAGCACCAATAATAAATATAAAGAAGAGTGATAAATAAGCAACAAATGCCATTTTTCCAGAAACAGTTTTATTTTCTTTTTGTCTTTTTAATCTTTTTAAAGAATCATAAATTAAAGAACTATAAGTTCCGGAACCTAAACTAACTCCAATTCCACTAATAATTTTAGCAATTAAGAAAGGCCAAAATCCATCAAAAAAAGCAAGTATAAAAAGTTCAATAATATACATTAATCCAACTAGAATCATTGTTTTTTTCTTTCCAATTAAATCTGTAAAAACTCCAGTAGGAATTTCTAATAATAAGATAGAAAGAGAAAATACACTTATAATAATTGCAAATTGTTCTAATGGGACTTGAGAAGCAATATAAAATAAAGCTAAAACAGGAAGGAAAAACCTACCATAGAATAAAGCACTTATTAAATACATAACTAAAATGTTTCTTTCAAATAATTTCTTATCTTGATCAGAAAGTTTCTTCATTCTTTTAATAAGTTAAGAATAGATTATAAAATTAACTACTTGGCTTGAGGTTCTGTTCTTAAATTCATGTATCTATAAAAATATCTTCCAAAGGCATTTCTTTCAAAATAATTTAATTTACGATTACCAAACAAATCAGCCCTAATATGGTTAGGATCGTTACTTCTTTTCGTATAAATAACAGTTGAATCTCCTACAGGTTCATATGAAAAAGTTTCAAATAAAGATGAACCATAATCTAGATCTATTTCAGGTTGTTCAGCAGCAAGGAGAGGTAAAGCTTTAGCAAGATGAGAAGCTAAAAATTCTAAAGATTCAGCATGAGTAAGAACACCTAGTTTTCTACCAGAAAATAAAGGATTTCTCACAGCAACAAAACTATGACTACGAGCAAAACGAATAAAATGAGCATTATTTGTACTGGGAGCAATCAAACCATAAACATGTAACACAAAATAAAAAGGGAAAAATTACAATATAAATATATAGCAAAAAGAAGATATATTTTCTCAACTACTTTTAATTAAAAAAAATTATAAAGAATGATATATAGAAAATGTTTTTTTCTTATAAAAAGCCCAAGTTCTATCTCCATAAGACCAATGCCACCATTCAAGAGGATAGTTAACAAAACCAACTTTTTCAAGACATTCTATTAATATTTGTCTATTTTTCTTAGCTTCTTCTGATATATTGGGATGATTTGTCGCTGCTTCATCAGCAAGAAAATTTACACTAGTACCCATATCTAGTTCATTAAGATTTGAATCAACCAAAGTTAAGTCTATTGCTCCTCCAGTAGTATGTGGTGGAATAATTTTTGGATTAGCAACAAACTTATCAGTTTTAATTTCTAGTTCTTCATCACTTAAAGTTGGAAATTTATTTTTAAATTCTTCAAAAACAGAATGATAAAGTTCCTTTTGGATACTCATTGATCTAAAACCATCAACTAATTTAATACTAAAATTATTAGGCAATATTGATTGAGCACAAGAAAGCATAATAGCAACAGTCTCTCTTACAAAACATTCATCATCTTTTAATTGCTGAGATTTTTTATTTAATGGTTCAATATCAATAATTATAGATTTAGAATAATCTCTAGCATTTACTAATTTTTCTCCGCATTCCTTAACAGGAATTTCCATTAGTGTAGAATCTGAAACTACATCAGGTTCGAATTTCAAAACTCATCACCTTCGTATTTTTTTACAAGACCAGATAGAGAAAAACCATTACTAAGTTTATTTACTTCTAAAACACCACCAGGCATAAATATTCTATTGCAATTTGTAGAAACTGATGCAGCAATTGCTCCAGTACCACAAGAAGCAGTAAAATTTTCTACACCAATTTCAAATGTTTGTGCAAATACTCCAATTTTAGATTTCTTAACAATAGTAACATTACAATTAAGTTTTTTTCTAATCAGTCTAGCAATAGTTCTAGAACTTTCAAAATTATTTGTAAAAACAATTTTATGAGATACTCCTCCAACTAAAAATATTCCTTTCTCTTTAACAACTCTAGGAAAAATTACACTAGATTTATCTTTAGATACACTAAAAGGATATTCTGAACCTAAGGAAATAATTATACCTTCGTTTGATGTTAACAAATTATTAACACAGTAACTAGCAACTACTCGTAAAGCATTACCACAATTATCTAGATTTCCAGCTGGATCAAAGAATTTCATAAATATTTTTTTATTATTTTCTACAAAAAACTGAACTAATCCATCAGTATTATATTTTTTATTTAGTTTTTTAATAGAGTTAAGACTAATAAAAGGAATATTTTTTTCACAAGGAACTAAAATAAATTTATTATGAGCTCCATGCCATATTTCTATTTTTAATTTAGTCATGATAAATTTCTCCTTTATCTAAACTAAAAGGTTCACCAGTTTTCAAACATTTTTCAAGTCCTGAGTTTCCAAAATGCATGAACATAGATCCAAAACTTATTAATTTTCTAGGTTTTGTAGATCTATCGTAAATAGTACCTCTTTCATCATGACCAGCACAAATTAATTTAACTTCATCAAAACCAGGAGTTTTGTTTAAATAAGGAATTAAAGGCCAAGCATATCCATTCTGGCCAGCCATAAAATTCCCTGCTATATGAATTCTTACAGTTCTATCATTATCTTTCTTCTTCCTAGCAGGACCTAAAGCAGCATAATTAAGTAAAGTCGAAGTAGGAAATAAAATTCTTTTTTCAATTGCACTTATTGAATCTTCTGCTGGAATAGTTATTTCTTCTCCGTTACTCATCTCAAAGCTAAATCTATCCGTATTAGAGTAAAATTTCACAGGAACTAATTTCTTTCTCGAGTTTACACCGTAAAATAAATAAGTTCCTTCATTTGATTTATGTTTTCTTTGTACATAATCTGGAAGTTGCATTTGCCAAAAAGGAAAACCTGCATTTAAGTCATCAGCAAGTTTATCTACAAATAAGTCTAATTTACTAGATTCTGGAATACCCCTACTTTTAATCCCAATTAAATCCAAAAATCTATTTATTGTTCTTTGCAAGAACTCAACTGTATCAGAAGAATCTTCAGCAGTTTCTCCAATAAGATTCATTAATTCTAAACACCTGTCTAAAACTATTTTTCTCTCAATTTTTCCAAGAGCTTCTCCTTCAACTTTTATACTCTTATCTATAGAGAAATTAGAATTAACAATGTTTTCCCAATTTTTAGAAAGTTCAACTAAGATTCTTTCTCTATCAAAATTTTGTGCTAAAGTAGGGACATCTTTTTCATATAGAACTCTAGGCCCAGCATCAGATTGTCCTAATCTAAAACCAGTTTCAAAAACATCTGCTTTAGGTTTTTCACCACTTGGAGTAGTCCCATCGTAATTAAAAGGAAGTAAATTAATTCTGTCTCCACAAATTCTTTCAAGTTCATCTAATTTAACATATCCAAAAGCTTCATCACTTCTAAGATTAATAGTTAGATGAGAAAAACTAGAAGTTATATCATAATCTGCTAATTTTTTAGGTTTAACTAAAGCCCTATCTACTTGTAAAAACTTATCTAGATTGCGAATTTCTAATTCAGATTGCATTAGCATTAACCTCCATTACTAGAATTTTTCCAGTTATAGTAAGAGTTAAATCATCAGATCCAAAATTAACAAATCCCAAAGTACGCAAAGATCTTATAATATTCCATAACGTAGACTTGGCACATTTAAGATCTCCTGATAAATTATCAACAAATTTAGTTGCTGTAATATTACCATCTATCTTACTCAAAGAGATCAAAATAATTTTTTGCTTTTCGCTCAAATTAATTATAACGTCTTTTAGTAGCTGATCAAAGACCGCATCAATTTCTCCGTCCGTGTATCTAGTTTTATTTATCATAGTAAATGCTAGAAGGATAACGCCCAAATACAGGATTAAAAATCGATCAAGAAATTTTAGGCATTATCCTATAATTATGCCCAAAAATAGTGTAAAAACATAGAAAACTGTCTAGAAACAATTACAAAGTTTTGTTTTAAACAGACTGAGTTTTCCATAAATTTGTATAAATTAACCTATTTAAATAGGTTTTGTGCAAAAAATATTAGAGTAAAACTAATTTGTTTTAATTTCTCTAATAAATCTTTGAACAGTATTAACTAAATGTTCTTGCTGTGTCTTAAGTATCTCAGAAGCTTTCTCAATAACATCGCCTTCAAATTTAGTCTTACTAGTTAATTCAAATTTATCAATAACTTTTTTCTTTTTAACAACTTGTTTCCAAACATTAAATAATTCTTCAACTCTTCCAGGAATTTCTTCTTTTTTACAATTTAATAATTTACATAAATTTTCAGTTAAATTAGAATTTTTATTATCTTCTTCAAATGCTTTTTTTCCAGCAACAAATTCAATTCTAACAATACTATCAGAAATTTTACTTGATTTTAAAATTTTAATCTTCTCAGCTTCTTTTGTATTATCTAAATGTGTTCCACCGCAAGCTTCAACATCTATTCCAATAATATCAACAATTCTTAATTTATCTCCAATAGGAACTCCACCTTGATAAATACTAAATCCATATTTACTTTCAGCTTCATCTCTTGTCATAAAATTTTTATGAATTGGAATTGCTTTCTTAATTATTTTATTTGCTTCATTTTCAATTTTCTTAAGCTCTTCTTCATTTAAACTATTAAAGTGAGTAATATCGATGTGTGCTTTTTCAACAGTTTTTTTAGCACCTGCTTGATTAATATGACTTCCAAGAACAATTCTTGCAGCTGCATTAACAATATGTGTACTAGTATGATGCTGAGCCAACTGCATTCTTCTTTCAAAATAAATTTTTCCTTCAACTAAATCTCCTTCTTTAAACTTAGAATTTTTATCTAAAACATGAACAATAATTTTTCCTTGCTTAAACACATCAACAACATTAATTCCATTTAAAGTTCCTAAATCATGTAATTGTCCACCAGAAGTAGGATAGAAAACAGTTTTATCTAAAACAACCTTATTATCTAAAACTTTCAAAACTTTTCCTTTAAAATTATTTAATTTATAATCTTCATAATACAAAGCTTTAGTTTCTGGTAATTTATCTAATCCAGAAATTTCTTCTCTCTTAGTTTGATGTTCTTGTACTTTAGTTTCATGTCTACTAGCAACTAAACTATAGAAATTATCAGGAATTTTAATACCTAAAGGTTTAGCAATTAATTCTGGAGAAATTCCATTACTATCATAAAGTTCAATTAGTTTATTTAAATCAACTTTTTGTTTTTCTTTTAAGATTTTATCAACAATAGACTTAGCTTTTTGTTTATTAGCTCCATATTTTTCCTTTTCAACATTTAATATTTTTTTAACTTGATCTAAATTTTCAGAAAGTTCTGGATATTGTTCTTTTAATTCTTTAGCATGTTCTTTACAA
>DATDZB010000010.1:0-20720 GCA_035288845.1 Candidatus Nanoarchaeia archaeon
ATAAAACAATGAGTCAATATCCAGAATTATTTACACCATTTATAATGTCTTCAGGTAATGATAATGAACCTGATGGTTTTCCAACAGTAGATGCAAAAATATTAACAGAAATGCTTAAAGTATATCCAAATTTATTCAAAGGATATGGCGAAATTGGTTTATATGAAAGGGAAAATGGCGGGTCTAAAGCTCTTCCTCCAGATTCAACTAGATTAATTCAAATATATCCAATTATTAGAGAAAATAATTTATTAGTATATTTCCATTTAGGTGATGGAGATAAAGATAATTTTGAAAGAGTATTAAAACAAAATCCAGACATAAACTTTATTTGGCATGGAGATCAGCTCTCTGTTAACGAAGTTGATGACATACTTAACAAATATCCTAATGCCTATTATGGGATTGATGAATTTTTTGGTGGAGAGAGAGAGATTTTTGAGATGTACGTTGGAAAAAGTAAAGATAATTATTTGAAAAATGCAAACAATAAGTTTGATAAGATTGTCCAACAAGCAGTTAGTTACTGGAAACCTCTTATTGAAAAACATCCAGATCAAGTTATTTGGGGAACTGATCGTGGTGATGCTGTATGGAATTATGATTTAGAAGTTGGGCAAATGCAAGTGAAAATTGCAAGAGCATTTATTGCGCAATTAAGTCCAAATGTTCAAGAAAAATTTGCATATAAAAATGCAGAAAAATTAATTAATATCAGCGGATCACAATAAAATTTAATTAAATACTTTTCAAAATAGGAGCTAATAATTTTAAATCAGGAGAAACAGGATATTTATCTAAATCTTTAATAGGTAACCAATCAAACTTACTAAAAACCTCAGGTTCATTAATCTTAGGCTTTCCAGAAATTAATTTAGTAACAAATTTATGAGCAATTGCTTTTCTTCCATCAGGAATAGTAAATTCAACTTTAGTAAAATATTGTAAATCTTCAAACCTAATATCGCTCCCTAATTCTTCATATAGTTCTCTTTCAGCAGTTCTCTTCAAATCTTCAATTTTTCTATTTTTAGGATCTTCACAATCTTCATCATTAATTTTTCCACCAGGAGTTTCATAATGTTGATGATCTTTTCTAAATAAAAGCAAAACTTCATCTTTATCATTAAATATTAAAGATCCAGCCACAACTAATTTACCAGTCATAGAAAAGTAAATAAAACAAAAGTTATAAAATTTTCTATATTGCAAATATATAAAAAGTAATTAAAGTATTGAAAATAAGAAATAAAATGTTTGAAAAGTTTATTAAAAAGAAAAATAAAATAAAAAAGGCAGTAACAGCCAAGTTTAAAGGCAAAAACAAGAAAGTTTTAGTTGAAAGTTTTGCAGAATTTGAACAAATTTCTTTAAATGATTTAAAACAAACTGTATTAATTAGAGGCAAATCTACTAAAAACCCGCTATTAATATTTTTACATGGTGGCCCAGGTTGTTCAGAAATGGGTTTATTTAACCATTTTAACAAAAAATTAGAAAATAATTTTATTGTTGTAAACTGGGACCAAAGAGGAACTTGTAAATCTTTTTATAATGGGACTTTAGCTAAAGAAACAATAACTCTAAAAAATCTAGTTGATGATTTACATAAATTAACTTTATACGTAACTAAAAAATTTAAAAAGAAAAAAGTTTACTTAATTGGTCATTCATTTGGAACAATTCTAGGCTTATTATTTACTCATAAATATCCAGAGCTAGTTCATTCTTATGTTGGAGTAGCTCCTTTCTTAGATCCAAAAAGAGCAGAAAGAATAGTCTACAACTTTTTATTAACTGCAGCAATAGACCAAGAAAATAAAAAAGCAATAAAAGAATTAAAAAATATAAAAGACATTCCTAATAATTCTGAAGAATATTTGGATAAAGTAACAGTATTTCGTAGGTGGGTGCATAAATTTGGAGGTTCTTTATATGGTGAATCAAATTTAAGTAAACTTTCAAGAGCTTTAGTAAGATCTAAAGAATATAGTTTTAGAGAATTAATGAATTATGAAAAATCTAATTTATTTTCAATGAAATGTCTATGGAAAGAAATGGTAAATATTAATATGTTTAATTTAATTAAAGAAATCAAAGTTCCTGTTTATTTTGCAGTTGGAAGACATGATTATCAAACTCCTTCTTTAATTGCAAAAGAATACTTGGAAAAATTACAAGCTCCAAAAAAAGAATTAATTTGGTTTGAAAAATCAGCTCATAATCCAATGTATGAAGAACCAGACAAATTTAATAAATTAATGATAAGAATAAAAAAATAATTAATTCTTAAAACTTTGTTTAAAAACTTCAAAATGTCTTCTAAAAGTAGGAGCACATTGATCTGGAGTTTCTTGTATAATTTTATCCATTTCTTCTATTGAAAAAGCTTGAACAAATTGTGCTTCAGTAGGATCTAATTTTATAATATCTAAATCCATAGGTTCTTTTGTTGTATAAATTTTAACAATTGCTTTTTCTTGTTCTAAATCTAATTTAGAGGTTATAACATATTCTACTTTAGTCTTAAAACCAATTTCTTCTTCCATTTCTCTTTCACAAGCTTGTTCATATGTTTCATCAGCTCTAACTTTTCCACCCATAGCAAAAACCCAGACATCAGGAAAAGGAAATTTTTCTTTAGCTCTTCTAGAAAAAATAAACTTATTATCACTAGCTTTAGGAACAACAATTATAATTCTATGTCTAAACTTCAATTCTTTTAATTTAGCCTTAGGATGAACAGCAATAACATTATCATCTTGATCTATTTCAGCAAAGAATTCTTCAGTCATATAAATAATAAGTAAATTAGTATTTAAAAATAAATATATTCTTGACTATGTAAATTTTTCATAAAATACTGGGAAAAAGTTATAAATTATAACGTATAGAAAAGTATATAAATTTCCTAAATTTAATAGATTTATGACAAAAAGTATTAATGTAAAAGTAGAAAACGAAACTTGGGAAGCAATGAAAACTCATGAAGAAATAAATTGGAGCGGAGTAATTAGAAATACTATTAAAAATAAATTAAAAGAATTAGAAGAAAGAAAATTTGATAAAAATAAAGCGAAAAATGCATTTTTAGAATCTGAAAAAATTATCAAAGAAAAAGTTTTCAAAGGAAAGTCTGGAGTGGAGATTATTAGAGAATGGAGAGACAAAAGAAAATAGTTGATGCAAATATTGGTGTTAAATGGTTCTCTGCAGAAGAAAAAACTGAAGAAGCAAGAAATTTATTAAAATTGCATACAGATAATAATATAGATTTAATTATACCAGATCTATTTTTATATGAAATATTAAATGCTTTAAATTATAAATCAGATAATAAAAAAGATTTAAATAAAGTAATAGACGAATTACAAAAATTTCAATTAAATGTGTGTAAAATTTCTAATAAATTAATGGAAAAGATAGTAGAAATTTCTATAAAATATAGTTTAACAATTTATGACTCTACTTATTTAGCTTTAGCCGAATTATTGGAATGTGAATTAATTACTTTAGATAAAAAAATATTAAATACAAAACACCCATTAGTAGTAAGCTTATAGTAAACAATATAAATACTACAAAATTAATTCTAGACATGCAAGATTACAAAAAAATTGGATTTAAAGCAGGTTTAGAAATTCATAGACAAATGAATACCAAAAAACTGTTTTGTGAATGCCCATCTTTATTAACAGAATCTGCAGGTTCTAAAATAAAAAGAGTTCTAAGGTCATCAGTTAGTGAACTAGGAGAACAAGATTTAGTTGCAAAATACGAATTAGGAAAAAATAGATATGCAGTTTATGAATGTCCAAAAGAAAGTTCCTGTTTAATAGAAATAGATGAGCAACCGCCAAATGAAATCAACAAAGAATCATTAAATTTAGCCTTAACTGTTGCAAAAATGCTTAACTGTAAAACAGTAGATCAAATTCAAGTTATGAGAAAACAAGTTATAGATTATTCTAATACATCTGGTTTCCAAAGAACAATGTTAATAGCAACAGATGGTTTTATTGAAACTTCAAAAGGAAAAGTAAGAATAGATACAGTTTGTTTAGAAGAAGATTCAGCAAGAAAAATTAGCGAAGACAAAGATTATATTATTTATAGATTAGATAGATTGGGAATACCGCTAATAGAAATTGCTACAGCTCCAGATTTACAAGATCCAGAACATATTAAAGAAGTAGCTGAATATTTAGGAATGATTCTTAAATCAACTAAAAAATTTAAATCAGGTTTAGGAACAATAAGACAAGATATCAATGTTAGTGTTAAAGGACATCCAAGAGTAGAAATAAAAGGTTTCCAAGATTTAAGATCAATAACTAAAATTTCAGATTATGAAATAAGTAGACAATTAAAACTTATAGAAATTCATGAAAAACTAAAAGAAATTAAAAATCCAGAAATAAAAACTTTAGATTTAACAGATGTTTTCAAAAATACAAGATCAAATTTAATAAAATCTAAACTAGAATTTAAAGGAAAAGTTTTAGGTGCTAATCTTCCAGGGTTTAAAGGAATTCTAGGATTAAATTTCTCAGAAAATAAAAGATTTGGAACAGAACTTTCTTCTTATGCAAAAGCATTTGGTGTAGGCGGCATTATACATTCAGATGAAGATCCAAAAAAATATTATATTTCTCCAGAAGAAATTAATGAGATAATAAAAAGATTAAATGTTAAAGAAAATGATGGATTTATTTTAGTTGTAGATCAAGAAGATAAAGCAAAATTAGCACTAGAAGCAGCAATTAAAAGAGCAAAAATGCAATACACAGGAGATTTTCCACCAGAAGTAAGAAAAGCAGAAATAGATTTAACAACTTCTTATTTAAGACCAATGCCTGGGGCAGCTAGAATGTATGTTGAAACAGATGTTCCTTCTATGAAAATAACAAAAGAAGTAATGAAAGAAATAAAATTACCTAAATTATTAAATGAAGAAGTAAAAGAATTAGCATCTAAATATAAAATAAGTGAAGATTTAATTAAAGAAATATTAAAACAGGATTTAGAATTTGAAAATTTAATTTCTCAATATCAAAAAATTGAACCAAATCTAATTGCTAGAATTTTAGTAGAAATTCCTAAAGAAATTAAAACTAGATTTAATTTAGACATTTCAAAATTAACAGAAAAAGATTTTAATAAGGTTTTAGGTTTTATAAATGAAGGAAAACTAACAAAAGATTCAGCTTTAGATGCTTTAGTTGATATGATTAATGCTGGTTTTATAGACTTTAATAAATACAAAAAAGTATCAAATCAAGAAATGGATTTAGAAATTAAAAAAATAATAGAAGAAAATAAAGATGCTTCATTTAATGCAATAATGGGTGAAATAATGAAAAGATTAAAAGGCAAAGTTGATAGTAAACAAGCTATAGAATTAATAAAAAAATATATGAAATAATTATTTAAAATAACCTTTTTCCCAAAGTAATTCTAAATAATCTTTCTTGACAGTTTCTTTAATACCTAATTTATATAAAAATTCAAAAATCTTAATTTTAGAATCTTCACTATTTTCTTCAGTAGATAAGATCTCAATTTCAATAAAACTACCAAGATTAGTAACTTCATCCAAATCAATATTCATTTCATTAAAAATATAACTTTCTCTTGTTTTTTCTACTTCTCCAACCAATTTAAAATTCAATAAAGTAAAGATATTTTTAATTTGCTTTCCATCTTCTATATTAACAGAATATTCTTCTCTACTTTTAATTCCATTTTCATTAATTGTAAAAGGTCCTTTGTAATCTAATTGCCATTTATTATCTTGATTTCTAATTCTAAGAACTTGATCTGTTTTAGAAAAGTCTAAATTTGGATGATCTAAAAGAATATCATGTTGGTACTTTTTATTCTTAAAAATAGCACCTAAAGAAATCAATTTATTTTTAATATCTTCTTTATCAGAAATTTTAGCTTTAACTTCTACTTCAAAATTACCCATAGAAAAGAGATATTTAATTATTATTTAAAACTAATTAAAACCAAGGTTTAAGAATCTTCAAAGTAATTTTTTCAATAGGCACTTGACCTTCTTGTTTTATAACTCTAACTTTAAAAGTTCCTTTTTCATATTTTACTTTAAATGGAACAGTGGTTGTAGTACCAGTTAAACATTTAGTTCTACCATTAGTAAATGTTTTACCACCAATTTGTGTAGAATAAGTTTGAATTTTTCCAGAAGGAGATATTATTTCTAAGTTCAAAGTTTCACTAATAGTACAACTATATCCTACTTTAGTATCTATTCTAACTTCATAATCTTCATCTAAAGGATTTAAAGTAAATTCAAAATTAGTTTCATTGCTTATATAAGGTTTAGTTTCTTCATAAATATTAGTTCCAAAACCATGAAAAAAGAAAAATAAAACACCAACAATAACTAAAATTATTAAAAGTACTTTAAGGCCCATATTAAAAATAAATAATTAATGTATTTATAAAAATATCTAATTTTCAGGAATAAATCCAATAAATTTATAAACTTTAAAGTATACCAAAAGTATACTATGGATATTACAACTATAAAACTTCATAAAAATACAAAATCTGCTCTAGATGAGTTAAGATCAGAAAATGAAACTTATGATAATATAATTAACAAATTAATTACAAAAATAAAAGATAAAAATCTAAAAAAAGAATTAATTGAAGCTTACAAAAATATGGGAAAAGAAGATTTAAGATTATTAGAAGAATGGGAAACAGCTTCAAATGAATTTGAATAATGGTTGAAATAAAAAAAGGTGACATTTGGCTTATTAATTTAGATCCAACTATAGGACATGAAATTAATAAATCTAGACCAGGAGTAATAATACAAAATAATGTTGGTAATCAATATAGTCCAATAACAATAATTGCTCCAATAACTTCGCAAAACACAGATAAAGTTTATCCAATAGAAGTATTATTAACTAAACAAAACTCAAGATTAGAAAAAGAATCTAAAGTTTTACTAAATCAAATTAGAGCAATAGATAAAAGAAGACTTATAAAAAGATTAAGTAAAGTAGATGATGAGTCTTTAGATAAAATAAATGAAGCTCTTAAAATTAGTTTAGATTTAAGATAAATTAGTGTTTTTTCAAATCTTGCCAAACACCAATAACATTTCCTTCTGTATCTTTAAAATAAGCATAAATTCCCATATCACCAACATTCATTTTCTCACCAAGCATTTTCCCGCAATTCTTCTTGATTTTCTCAAGTGATTTATCTATATCTTCAACACTTACTACAACTATAGGAGCTTTAAAATGTTCATTTCTCTTTGCTATTCCGCCATTAATAGCCCCACTTTCTTTTGGCATATGATTTTTATCAACTTCAACAGTTCTAACCATAATATAATTCATATCAGGTATATCTTCAATTTACCAATCAAATGTTTTTTTATAGAAATCTTTAACTCTATTAAGATCATCTGCTGGTATTTCAAAATGTGCGACTTTGTCCATAAAAATAACATTGTTTTATACTATTTAATAATTCCGCATTGACTATATAGATTAATATACAAATGTTCTTAAATTAAAAATAACATAAAAAAGGCATGAAGGGGTGGGTAAGTTCTGAAGCTAATGGTAAAATTATTAGTTGGATAAACCAAAGAGATTTAGAAATAATGACTCAAACCTATTTAGTAAGTCCTAGAATTGAAGGTTTAACTCCAAACGATTTTTTAAGCACTATTTCATGGAGAATTTATACTGAACATTTTTCCCAACCAGGTTCATGTTATTGGGCAAACCCAAGATTATATGATGGCAAACCTTTTAGAGAATGGGTTAATGATGAAACTCATTATGAATTAGTAAGAAAGCAATTTTCATGGGATAAAACAAGAAATCAATTTGAAGGTAATGGAGATGTCACAAAAGCTTATCAAGAAATAAGACCTAGAATTTTACAAGCAGTTGTAAAAAGAGCAATAGAATTATTCAGAGAATGGGGTGGTCCTCAACCAATAGATAAAGAAGATAAAAGAAACCTAAGAACTTCACTTGAAAAATATATTAATTGATTTTACAAATATATATTAACAAGTTTAATTATAAAGAATAAATGTTTTATTATGAAAACGCAAATGTTCTTGAAGTTTTGAAACAATTAGATAGACAAGAAACAGAAATTCTAGGAAATAAAAGAAGAAATCTTGATAGAAGATATGGATTATTGGATGAAATGCATATTGACTGTCTTAAAATTTTAGCTTTCTCAGCTTTAACAACTGAGCAAGAAAGAGAAGTTTATGAAAGAAGTGCCAGATATCAAAGTTGCCAAAGTGCAATAGAGGAGAAATTAACTTTAAGAGAAAGAAGAAGAACTGGCAATCCATGGATAAATGTAATGTTTCCAGATTTTATGACTGTAATAGCAAATGATCAAGAAGCAATAAGAGCAAGTAATATCTTGGCTTATAGAAATTTAGAAAAGAAAGTAGCTTAAATAAATTCTTCTTCATAAGCAACTCTTTCAGAAACTTCACCATTAATATTCTTAGCAAACAAATCTTTAATCTCGGTTTTCTTAAAATTACTTAACAACCAGGCTAATTTAACAAAAGCAGTTTCAAAAGTCATATTATGTAAATTTCCAATAACTCCGGCTTTTTGCAGTTCTCTTCCATATTGATAAACATTCATATTAACAGTTCCAAAAATACATTGACTAGTCATAACAACTGGAATTAATTTACTTAATTTACCAATCTCATTTAAAACTAAAGTATTCTCTTTAGTTATTTCATCAATTTTATCTACACTTAAATGTCCTAAACCAGTACCTTCTATAACTAAACCATTAAACTTAGCAAACATTTTTACTTCTTCTTTAAACAAATTAGGATGCGCTTTTAAAACTCCAATTTTTAATTTATCATTAATTAATTTCAATTTCAATTTGTCTTTAACTTCTTTTTTCTTATAACCTTCCATTTTTATAATAGAACCACTTTTGCTTACAAAAGCAATAGGTTTACCATTTACAACTTTAAATGCATCTCTTCTAGAAGTATGTAATTTTTTAGTATTAAAAGCAGGTAAAATATAACAACCATCATCTTCAGATTTAGAATGCATACAAATAGCAACTTGATTAAAATCAGAATGTTTAATGAAATTAGCAGCACAAATTAAATTTAATCCAGCATCACTACTTGGTCTATCACTACTTCTTTGTGCACCAACTAAAATAACAGGTTTACTTAAATTTTCTAAAATAAAACCTAAAGCAGAAGAAGTATAAGCCATTGTATCAGTTCCATGTGTAACAATAACACCATCAACATCTTTCAATTCTTTCTCAATTTCTTTAGCAATAAGATTCCAATGTCCAAACCTCATATCTCCAGAAAACATGTTACTAATCAACCTAGATTTAACATTTACAATTTCTTTAAGTTCAGGAAACATCTCAACAATTTGTTCAGGACTAAAACTAGGAGCAACAGCACCAGTCTTATAACTCACTCTAGAAGCTACTGTTCCACCAGTATGTAATATTGTAATTGTTTTCTTATTAGGATCAAAATCAATCTTTTCAGTTTTCTTAATTTCAATTTTAGATAAAATAGCTTTACCAACTTTAGTAGTTTTAATATTCTTCTTATCAATTCCAAGATTATAACCAGAATTTAATTTTAAACTAACAACAGAAATATCAGCAGAATTCATAACCAAACCAGAAAACTTTCTACCGTCTTTAGTTTCAATGTCTACATAATCTCCTGCTTTCATATTATTTTTCAGATATTTACTCCTTATATATTTTTTTCAAATTTAGTCCTAAAATGCTTCCAATTATAGGGAAAGTCATTGTAATTAACAATAAGTAAAAATTTGTAGAAAAAATATTCAAAATTAAAGTTATAACTGCTCCAATTAAACAACCAATAAAAGCACTAAAAATAGACCCCTTTATTTTAAATATTTCTGCTGATATAATTGTACTTAAAAAAACACCTATTGCAAATCCAATAATTCCAATAAATAGGCCTCCAGCTTCATAACCGGGAACTCCATTATAATTAAAAAATCCAAAATTTCCACCAAATGTTGCACCTACAATAAATCCAAGGATATTAATAATTAGTCCAAGTACTAAAGCTATAACAATTTCAATAATAATTTCAAAAGTTAAGTTTGTGTTTTTTTCCATATTTTATTCCAA
Organism: Candidatus Nanoarchaeia archaeon; assembly: GCA_035288845.1. Classification (GTDB taxonomy): domain Archaea; phylum Nanobdellota; class Nanobdellia; order SCGC-AAA011-G17; family GW2011-AR18; genus JAGVZM01. The sequence goes on from DATDZB010000010.1 coordinate 10,201, forward strand.
TTCTTTCTTTAACATAATCCATAATTTTCGGTTTTTCATAAAATAATGCAGCTTTAACATGTCTAGGCAGCTTTTCCATTGTATTATCTAACTTATCTTCTACTATTTTTTGTCCTTTAATGACTTTCTCTTCTACATTTTCAATTAAATTAGTACCTTTTTTTGCACTTTTTTCAATTATTCTTTCTCCTTTAGCAGCTTCTTTAACAATTTCTCTAGCTTGTCTTTCAGTTTCATCTCTTACTTCCTTATTTCCAAATTTAAAAAATCTAAAACTTCTAGAAACAGGTCTTAAAAATTCTCCAAACTTTTCAGCTCTGCTAGCTTCTTTAGCAATTCTTTCTCCTTCTCTTATTGCGCCGCCAATTTCTTTTTCAAGTTCAACACCTACATGAACTACTTTTTGTGTTTTACCCAATGTCTCACCAATTTCAAAAACACCTAAAATACCTTCTACAGCTCTAAAAACTAAAAAAAATGGAAAAACTGCTAAAATGTCTATCCAAGAAGCTCTTAAAAATTTAGGAAAACTTTTACTTTTCAAATATTTAAATATTAAATCTACAACAAAGATGAATACTATAAACCAGTCTAATACTTGAATAATTATATGATATTTCTCACTAATATCATGAAAACCAAACTCAAGAATTATTATTGCCAATAATAAGACTAAAAGAAATGGAATTAGTTTATCCACTATCTCCTCTATTTTATGAAGCCAAGCTCTCATATCTATATTATCCCATATTTGTTATTTAAAACTTTGGTTAGTAAGGTTTTTATAGGATTAGAGCCATAAAAATTTGAGGTGAATAATATGGAAAAAATAATAACTTTATCAATAATAATCTTATTTATTCTTAGTTTATTAACAGTTGTTGTTATTGCAGAAAGTGGATCAGGAGATAGTGACTCTAGTGGATCTGGAAGTAGTGGAGACAGTTCTGATAGTGGTTCAGGAAGCTCCCAAAATTCTGGTTCATCAGAATCTAGCTCAAATGGAGAAAGTTCTTCAGGTAGCTCTAATGTTGAGAAAACAGATGTAACTTCAGAAGACGGAACTAGAACAAAAACTCAAGTTAAATCTAATGATATAAAAACCGATGTTAGATTAATAGATGGAGCAAGGATAAAAACAAGATTAAAAGATGGAGAAGAAAGAGTTGATGTTTATCAAGGAAATATAAAAGTTCGTTTTGAAACAAAAGATAATAGATTTACAATTAAAGTTCAAAAGGAAGGCCAAGCTGAAACAGAAGAAGAATTAAATGAAATATTTTTATTCCAAGATAGACAAGATAAAGATCAAATAAGGATAAAATCTTTAGGAGAGCAAATGATTATTCAAAAACAAGATATTAATACTTTAACTGCTTTACCTGTTTCAGTAGACTTAGCAACAAACATACTAAAAGTAACAACCTCAAATGGAGAAAAAGAGATTATATTACCAAATCAAGCAGTTAAAAATATATTAGCTGCTAATGTTATTAGTCGTATTAGTGGATTAGAATTAGTAAATTTAGTTAGACAAGAACAAGCACAAAATCTTAGTCAAATTATTTTACTTGCAGAACAAAATGGGTTTCCAATATATGAAGTCAATGGTATAAAAGACCAAAGATTATTTGGTTTTATTCCAGTAACAACAAAAGTTAATGTTAAACTATCAGCAGAAACAGGGGAAGTTGTAGATACTGAACAAAGTTTTGTTGATAAAATATTTGAAACTCTATCAACAGATGTTGAACAAAATAATATTATTGCAATAGAACCTGCAGAAAATATTTCTATAATAAACAATTCAATTTAGTCTCTCCTTTGAGGCTCTTTTTTTAATTTAGTTAGTTTTAATAATCTCAACCTTTTTCCCAAAACATGGTTTTGACAAAATTATTCTGGACAGATCCGTATTTAACAGAATGTAAAGCTAAAGTAATTTCTATAAATGAAAGAAAAGTTAAGTTAGATCAAACAATATTCTTTGCTTTTTCAGGTGGTCAAGAATCAGATGAAGGTACAATCAATGGCATTCAAGTTATTAGTGCAGTTAAACAAGGAGACAAAGAAAGCATAATTGATATTGAGTATGAACTAAAAGAAGATCCAAATTTTAAAGTAAATGATGAAATTGAAGTTAAAATTAATGCAGAAAAAAGGAGAAAAATAAGAAATTTGCATTCAGCAGCTCACCTAGTTCATTATATAGTTACTGAAAAACTAGGAGAACTAACAACAATAGGTTCAAATGTTACATCAGAAAAATCAAGACTTGATTATCTTTACGACAAACCCTTAAATGATATTATTCCAGAAATGGAACTAAACTTAAATAAGTTTATTGAAGAAAATCATAAAATAATTAGAGAAAACGACAAAGAAAAACCAGATTTAAGATGGTGGATCTGTGAAAACTGGAAAATGCCTTGTGGTGGAACTCATCCCGGAACAACAAAAGAAATTGGCAAAATACAATTAAAAAGAAAAAATATTGGTTCTGGTAAAGAAAGAATTGAAATTACTTTAGTTTAATTGCTTGAAACGTAGCTTTGATAAACTTGCTTAGCCCACCTAACTCTATCCCAAATAAAACTATTTTTTTGATAAAAATCTCCAGGATTACTTACTAAGAGCATAGCTGCCCTGGGTAAAAATTCAAAAGCATGTTGCATATTTAGAAAATTATAATTTTGTCTACGATATGTAACTCCATAAGGGGCTTCTTTATTATTTCTTCTTGGTTTTGTAGTCCATAATTGTTCTATAGAAAATCCAACATAATCTCTCATTGATTCAAGTGGAACAAATAACCCTCTTTCTTCAACATGTCTAATAACAATTGAATCTAAGTTAGCTTCATTTTCACAAAAAGCAAATAATCCTGTGTTCGCATTTCTAACAACTATACTCATTCTATAAAAACTAGTTCCAGAAATTTTTCCACATGTCTCAGCACATTTAAACATTATCTACCAAATATTTTTAAAGAGCAATATTATTTAAATTCTTTTAAGTTCATGATATTATAGAATAATGTTCTAATTAAAATAGCTATAATTTGTTGAAAATATATTTCTAATAGAGAAAATGTTTATATATTAAATCTGTAGATAGTAATACTATTATATTAAAAGTTTGTTAAATAGGTTTTATCGGGCAATAAAACCTTGGGCAAATAACGAACTTTTCTTAAACATACCTTATCTGTATAGTTAGTTACAACTACATATTCAGAAACAATCTTCAACTTGGGCAAGTTAAATTCATTTCTAAAAAGAAGAATGTACGTACTCCAATATATAGATTTTGGTAGTGCAGTATATAATTCACAATCATAAAAACAAAAAAACTAGGGGGCAAAAATAAAATGGAATTTATTATACAAAACGCAATGGAAAGTTCACAAAAAAATAATTTGAATGAAAGTTTCCAAATCGGACACGCAAATATTAAAGTAGTAGGCTGTGGTGGTGGCGGATCCAACATGACAACATGGTTATACAAGAAAGGTGTAAAAGGTGCTGAGATTATAGCAATGAATACTGATAAGCAACATCTAGACATGATGAGTTCTGATAAGAAAATATTAATCGGAAGAAATTTAACAAGAGGCCTTGGTGCTGGCGGTTATGCTAATGTAGGTATGGAAGCTGCAAAAGAACAAATTTCAGAAGTTAAAGAATCAATTAAAAATGCTGATATGGTATTTATCTGTGCTGGTATGGGTGGAGGAACAGGAACAGGTTCTGCTCCAGTAGTTGCTCAAGCTGCACGTGATATTGGTGCTATTGTAATTGGTTGTGTAACAACTCCATTCACAATTGAAAGAGCTAGAGTTGACAAAGCAGACTTTGGTTTACAACAATTAAGAGCTGTTTCAGATACTGTAATTGTAATTGACAACAATAAGTTAGTACAAATTGCAGGTAATTTACCAGTTCAACAAGCTTTTGCTGTAGCTAATGAATTAGTTGCTACAATGATCAAAGGTATTGTAGAAATAATTGCTGTTCCAAGTTTAGTAAACTTAGACTACGCAGATGTAAAAGCAATTATGACTAATGGTGGAGTTTCCATTGTTGGTATTGGAGAATCTGATGGTGAAAGAAGAGTTGAAGAAGCAACTAAGAGAGCATTAACAAATCCATTGCTAGATGTAAGTTACAAAGGTGCTACTGGTGCTTTAATCCACGTATCTGGTGGAGAAACTATGACATTAGACGAAGTAGCTAGAATTGGTGAACTAGTAACAGAAACTCTAGATCCAGATGCAAACTGCATTTGGGGAGCAAGAGTAGATCCTGATATGAAAGACAAAATAAGAGTAATGGCAATTATAACAGGAGTACAAAGCCCATATGTTTTAGGTAGAACTCTAAACACAAATCAAACTGGAGAAAGATCTAGAACTATGAGTAGAGAATTAGGAATCGATGTAGTTCACGGAAAGAACTACTAGAATTATATTTTAGGGCTTAAGTAGAATTCTTATTTCTACCCCCTCGCCCTAAACCCTCGCTAAGGTCCTCCCCCAGGACTTTAGCATTTTTTTTCTTTTTTCTTATATTTCTCAACATCAAAATATTTAAAAATAAACAAAATCTAATTCTTTTATGGGTAGAACAGGTTTACAAATTCTTTTAGATATGCAAAAAGAAGCATCACAAATTACTAGAATAAATCCTATATCAATTGGAGCATATTATCGAGGAAGACATGTTGTAGTTTCTTGGAATTCAGGAACATTCGATTACGGTTTTGTGGTAGTCCCTGATTCGGAATTTCATTCTATTGTATTAGCTGGTAACAGAGAAGAACATCCAAAGTTACAGATGTCTACTGGCGATGCTCAATATCCAATTTCAAACTTAAGAAGGGATTGGAATCCAACAGATGATTCTCATTTTTTATTTGAATTACGGGGAATAAACAATAATGATCTAGTAAACGTAGATCAAGCTACAAGAAAAAATTTATCTTTAGTTTCAAGAGAGGATGTATTAGAGTTAGCCAAACGTATTGAAGATGATGGAAGAGCCTTTTATTATTTAAGAGGTCCAACTTTTAGACATTCTTATCCAATGGAATCTGAATTAAATATTGATATTCAAGATAAAACTCCAGATTCCCCCAATGGGGTTAGAACATTTGAAAGCTTACCATATCAACTTCCAAGACCAGACAAAGATAAAATATTATATTTCGGAATAGGAACAAACCATAGAAAAAGAGAATTTGGTGTATCTTATGTTTCAAACTATAGTACAATGGAAAAAGGATCACCTGTTAGAAAATCTTCAGGTGGAGCTTTTGTAAAAGAAATTCTAGAAGAAAATAGAATCGAAAGGATGTTAATGGAAATAATGGATAGAAATTTAGGTGGAATAACTTCTTTAATAGAAGCTAGAAGAAACGGGAAAAAACCATAAAAGCTAGCTTTAAAAAACTTCTTATTAATTGTTACTACATGGTAACATTGAGAAGAAATCAAGAATTTGATTTTGAAGTTAATTATAGAATTTTTAATTTAGGTGAAAAGACTTATGCTGTAGAAAGAGAACCAGAATATAGTAAAGCAGGATTAGAAAAGCCAATTACCCTTTACAGATTAGCACATACTGCTAGTAATCTTGTAGAAGCACAAAGAATAAGTAAAAAAGGCGAAAGAGTAAAAGTGTTAGATTCTCTTAGAAATGGAGTTCCATTTAATCCAAGTAATGAATCAAGTCTTACAGAATTTTTAGGTGATTACGAAAAACGTGTTTCTAGATTCTCAGGTAATTAATTTATTTCTTCTTAAAACCAAAACTTTTTTTCAAATTTTCAATAATAGGAGCAATAGTTTTTCTTCCTTTATCTTCTCTTTCTCCATATTTTTCAAAGTAGACAACATTATCTAAAGGATCTCTATTTGCTTTTTTCTCATTTTCATCACTAAAACCTAAAGCAATTACAGCTTGTGGTCTAACTTCAGGACTAATTCCAAGTAAATCTTTGAGTTGCATTTCATCAAAATCTCCAATCCAAACTCCGCCTAAACCTACTTCATGAGCTTTTAATAATAAGTTTTCAATAGCAGCAGCACAATTTTGAACAGCATAAAGTGCTTCTCCTCTAACACCAAATAATTTACCAATTTTATCTAGTTCACTACAAACAACAATTAAAACTGGAGCATTTAATGCCCAATATTGTTCTTGACAATATTTTAAAACAATTTCTCTTTTGGTTTTATCTTTGACAACTACAAATCTCCAATTTTGAACATTACCAGAACTAGGAGCATATGTTGCTGCATCTAAACATTCAGCAACCAAATACCAAGGAACTTCTAATTTTTTATATTTCCTAACACTTATTCTCTCTTTTATTACTTTATCTAGTTCCATTGATTTATCTGGTTTTTATAACTATATAATATTTTTCAATTTAAGATAATTTAAATATTAAAAGTTAAATAAAGTCTTCATGCGAATTTTTAAAAAAGATGAGATAAAATTATTATGGCCTAATTATTCAAGTAAATTGGTAGGAAGCATACTTTGGTTGTATCCGATTTTTTATGTATTATATTTTAGAGAAATTGGTTTTAGTTTAACCCAAATAGGTTTTTTAGCTTCTGCGTACTTAATTGCCACTGTTTTATTTGAAATCCCTACGGGAGCTATAGCAGATATATTTGGAAGAAAATTCTCTGTAATAACAGGTGAAATATTAGCTGGAATAGCAATGCTTCTCGTGATGTTCTCAAATAATTTTTACATAATTTTAGGATTGTTTTTCATTAGAGGAATATTCAGAACTTTAACTTCTGGAGCTGACGAAGCTTGGATAGTAGACTACCTTAAATTCAAGAAAAGAAAAAACTTAATTCATGAATATTACACAAAGAAACACAGTTTCATGAGTCTTGGAATGGTTCTATCTGGAATTATTGGTTCTTTATTAGTAAGCATTTACGGACTTTGGATAATTTGGCCAGTTACTGGTTTTACAATGTTACTATCGGCTCTAATAATCTCATTCCAATCTGAATATTTTAAAGCTAGAAAAACTAAAATAAAAATCCAATTAAAAACTATATTTAGTCATGCCCATAAATCTGCAGGTTACTTGAAGAATAATGTTTCTCTAAGATTACTATTAATTGCTGGATTAATAATTACCATGGCAGTCGCATTTACAAGTGAAATAACCTGGTATCCATTACTCCAAAATTTAGGATTAAAAGTAGAGTGGTTTGGTTATTTGGTTTCTGCCAGTTTTGTAATAGAAATCATCTTTCCTTATTTTATGAAACCAATAATAAAAGCATTAGGAGGATACAAAAGATATCTTGTAATTGCTATTGGAATTCAAGCTTTATTACTTTTATCTGTTTTATTTGTTAAAAGTCTCATTTGGGGTGCAATTTTATATTCAATAGTAATGCCATTATATCTTTATAGAATAGCAAGTTCAATAATGTTTCAGCACCTTGTTCCAAATAAAATTAGGGCAACTTTAGGATCAATTTCTAATATGATAAATTCAATAATTTCTGCTGTTATGTTTCCTATTGTTGGGTTTTTAACTGATAAATTTGGTCCTATTGTTACTTTATTTATCTCTGGAATAATACTTTTACCTGCAATATTAATTTATACAAAAATTAAAGACAGGAATATTCCTAAAATTTAACCTTGTTTCCTGTGTAGATCTTCAATCAAAACCTTTTTATCTCTCTCCAAGTTATTAGGAATATGGATTATATTAATTTAACTAATTGTTATGAAAAATTAGAAAATACTACAAAAAGATTAGAAAAAACATATATAATAAGTGAATTTCTAAAAGAATTAATTCTAGAAAAAGATCCAGAACCAGTAATTAATTTATTAAGAGGTTCAGCATTTCCATCATGGGAACAAAAAAAAATTGGAGTTTCAGATAAATTAATAATAAAAGCTTTATCTCCTTCTACTGGAACAAATAAAGAAAAAATAGAAAAACTATTTACAAAAACAGGTGACCTGGGTCTAGTAGCAGAAGAATTAACTAAAACTAAAACACAAACAACTTTACAAACTAAAAAGCTAACTTGTGATTTTGTTCATTTTCAAATAAGAAGACTTGCAGAACTAGAAGGTGAAGGTACAGTAAATAAAAAAGTAGGTTTAATGTCTGAATTACTAACTTCAGCTTCACCAATAGAAGCTAAATTTATTGTTAGAACATTACTTGAACAATTAAGAGTAGGTGTTGCAGACGGAACATTAAGAGACGCAGTAGTATGGTGTTTCTTTAATCATCATTTAGGTGCTAGATATTACAGTAAAACAAACCAGTTAGAAATTCCAGAAGATAATAAAGAAAAATATTCTCAACTTTCAGAAAAAGTACAAAGAGCTTATGATTTAACTAATGATTTTGCAGAAGTTTTCTTAATATTAAAAAAAGAAGGTTCACAGGGCTTAGATAAAATAAGTTTAGTAGCTGGTAAACCAATAAATGTTATGTTATTTCAAAAAGTTCAAAATATTGATGAAGCATTTGCTCAAGTTGGAAAACCAGCAGCATTTGAATATAAAATAGATGGATTTAGATTGCAAATACATTCACATAAAGGAAAAATAACACTTTATACAAGAAATCTAGAAAACGTAACAAAACAATTTCCAGATGTAGTTGAATCATTAAAAGAATCAATTAAAGAACAAGATTACATTATTGATACCGAAGTTGCAGGAATAGATCCAAAAACAAAAAAATATGTTGCATTTCAGTTTATTTCTCAAAGAATTAAGAGAAAATATGATATCGAAAAACTTGCAAAAGAAATTCCAGTTCTAATTAATATTTTTGATATAATATCTTTTAAAAATGAAAGTTTAATTGAAGCACCATTTCATAGAAGAAGACACATAATTGAAAAAATGGTAAAACCAATAAAAGATAGAATACAACCAATAACACAATTAGTTACAGATAAAGAAAAAGAAGCTGAAAAATTCTACAAAGAATCTTTAGATTTAGGTAATGAAGGTGTAATGGCTAAAAGTTTAGATTCTCCTTACAAACCAGGATCAAGAGTTGGATATGGTGTAAAAATAAAACCTATTCTAGATACCTTAGATTTAGTAATTGTAAAAGCAGAATATGGTGAAGGAAAAAGAGCAGGCTGGTTAACATCTTATACTATTGCTTGTTTAAGTAAAGATAAAAAATTTTTAGAAGTTGGAAAAATAAGTACAGGAATAAAAGAAAAAGAACAAGAAACAGGAATAACATATTCAGAAATAACTAAAATATTAAAACCATTAATACAAAGTCAAGATGGAAAAGAAGTTACAGTTAAACCAAAAGTGGTGATAGAAATTGCATATGAGGAAATACAGAAAAGTAATGAATATTCTTCAGGATATGGTTTAAGATTTCCAAGACTCGTATTTATTAGAACTGGCATCAAAGCAAAACCTGTAGATGAGATAAATACTATAGAAGATATAGAAAAAATATACTTGATTCAAAGAAATAGAAATATGTAATTCACTAATTACTTAGAAAGTAGTTATATACACAAAGTAACAAAAACATTTAAATAGAAGTTTATCACTACTTAATAAAAAAAGACAAAAAAATTAAAAAAAGTAGTGAAGGCGGGGGTGTCCTAATTGATAGTTAAAGATGAATTGTTAAGTAAATTAAGACGATATTTTAATCTAAATTTATATGAAGTTCGTATATGGACTGCACTTCTTTCTCGTGGTGTTTCAACTGCAGGAGAATTAAGCGACATAGGTCATGTACCAAGATCAAGAGCTTATGATGTTCTTGAAAGTTTAGAAAAAAAAGGTTTTGTTGTTATGAAATTAGGTAAACCTATAAGATATTTAGCAGTAGAACCTCAAGAAGTTGTTGAAAGAGTAAAGAAAAATATTCAAATTGAAGCTGATCAATCAGTTTTAAAATTAAAAGAATTAAATGAAACAGATGTTATTAAAGAATTAGATATGCTCCATAAACAAGGTATTGAGTTTATAGATCATGCAGATTTGTCTGGAGCAATAAGAGGTAAACATAATCTTTACACACATCTAGAATTGATGGTAAGAAATGCAGAAAAATCTGTAACATTAGCAACAACACCAAAAGGTTTGATAAGAAAAGTTGAAGCATTAAAACCAATCTTACAAAAACTAAGTAAAAAAGGTGTTAATATTAGAATTGCTGCGCCAATAAATAAAGAAAGTGAAGCTGCAGCAAAAGAACTAAAAGGAATTGCCGAAGTTAAAGATTGTGGTGAATTAAATGCAAGATTTGTAGTTGTAGATGGAAAAGATTTATTATTCATGGCAATGCATGATGAAGAAGTTCATCCATCATATGATCTTGGTATTTGGGTAAACACACCTTTCTTTGCTGGAGCATTAGAAAATTTATTTAATACTGCATGGAAAGATTTCAAAACCATTAATGGTAATGGAAACAGTAATAACAAGAAGTAATTTACTTCTTTTTTCTTTTTAATTATCTTT
>DATDZB010000011.1:0-45731 GCA_035288845.1 Candidatus Nanoarchaeia archaeon
GCCAATTCCTTATTATCTGTATAATAAGCTTTCATAGCATTTTCATAATGTTCTATTAAAACATCAAATAATTTTTCAAGTTTTTCTTTATCTGGAACAGGTCCTCTTGCTAAGTGTTTACAAACTCTTTTTGCATGATCAGCAATATCTTCTAAAAAATCTACAAGTTGCCAATATTCCAATATAGTTACAGCTTGAAGTTTAAGTGCACTAGCTAACTCAGGTTCATTTAAAGATTTTCTTAAAGTTCTTAAAATTAAAAAAGTTAATCTTGTAACATCTGTTTCTTTTTGATAAGCATAATCTAATAAATTATCTGATTTAATACTTGCTTTAGCATCATTCAACATTGATCTAGTCATAATATCTAGTCTTCTTATTAAAGAATAAATAGAGATATTAGTACTATTAAAAAAACATCTTGCAGTTATTTTAGTATGATCTTGCTCCATAATTTCAACAGAAGCTAAATCATGAATATAATTCCTAATATTTTGAGAATGATCTATTAAATTGCTTCCAGTAATTTTAATTATATCAAAATTTCTTAAATAAGCAGAAATAATAGATGTTCTTATTCCTTCAGGACTATCAATTTTATCTAAATCTATTTTTATTTCAGTAGGTTCTCTATCTGGTTTAGACTTAGGTATAACATAAAGTTCATTTTTAGAACCAATTTCAATACCTATTACATCTCCTTTTTTCAAAACATTCTTTTCAATCCACTCTTTTGGAAGAGAAATTACAAAAGAAGAATCCCCAAATTTGATTAATTTTCTATATATCATATTTACACCTAGAATAAGATATACTTCAAAACTATATATAAAGGTGCTGTATATATAGTAAATATATAGTTATAAAGTTAAGTATAACCAGTTTTATTACCTTCTACTTCTATATCTGTGTCTCTTCCTAACATACTTTTAAACCAGTTTAGAGTAGTATCAAACCCAATATTTATTCTTTTTAAACTAGAAAAAACATTTAGAGTATTTTTGTAAACATAACTAGGACTACTAGCTTTAGTTGCCTTAGTCCAACATAAGTCATAATATTCTCCACATATTTCTGTATAACTTTGATTTGAACTGCTAAAAGGAAATGCAAATGAATTAGCATCAACATTTAATTTATCTTTCAAAATAGTTTTTGAATCATTTAATTGTTTTCTGTATTCTTCTTCACTTAAATTAATCAGGTTTTTATGACTTACACTGTGAGATTGAACATCCCATCCTTTATCTTTTAAATCTTCAACCTCGCTCCAATTCATATAAGAAATATAACCACTAGACCCATTTGCATAATTTGTGACTATAAAATTAGTAGCTACATAACTATAATTATCTAAAATAGGAAATGCTTTTTCATATATTGATTTCCAGCCATCATCAAATGTTATAATTATAGATTTCTTTGGTATACTAGAATTTGTTTTTCTAATTTGATCATACTCTGCAACTGTTAAACCTTTAAATCCGGATTTATTCAAGTATTCAATTTGTTCTGTAAAATTAACTTTATTTACATGATCACTTGCATTAGATCCATTTTCTAATATTTGGTGATATGTTAAAATAGTTAAAGAATTTCCTTGATCTCCACCTTTAGAATTTTCTTCATACAATCTTCTAATTTGTTCTATTTTCAAAGCTTTTCTATAAACTTTGTAATCATCTACTTCACCATTAAGTTCTACATTATTTCCATATCCCAAAGTTAAAGGAATAGAAGCAGCATATAACATTTTTACACTTGTAGTATCTTCATCACATTTTCTTCCATTTTTATAATAAATAACTTTATTTCCATCAAAAGATACACTAATCATTGTCCATTTATTATTATTTGTAATTCCGCATTTTAATGTTGTTGTAGATGTATGTGTTATTCCTTGATTTCCATTTGAAGATAAAACAACAGACAAACTATTGTTTAAAACTGTTCTAACTAAAAAAGATCTAGAAAATGGATTTGCTTCATATTTTCCAGCTAAACCACCATTTTCTCGATATTTATTTTGTTTAACCCAAACATTAATTGTTGCTTCTGTTGCATTATTAAGAATATCTAATTTATCAACTGTAATTTTACTTGAATTTGTAGAATTAGTACTAGAACTATTACTGGAATTAGCAGGATTACTCACAGTATAGTTAGAAGTTGTTATATTAAAGTAATTTAAAACATTTGTAGAAGAATTTGTAAGATTATCTGCATAAACTGGTAAACTTACAATGATTAAAAATAAAATTGTTAATAATATTCTCCCCTTTACATTGATTTTAAATTTCATAAGATTAAAACAAGAACTTTTGTTTTATAATTAAGGGATATTGTAAATATAACTGTTATAAAATGTGACGAAGAATATAGGGTATATACAATTGATAGGTCAGTTATTTATAATATTTTCACTTAGTAAAGTAAAGGGTGAGCATGGCTAAGAAAAAATCTAGAAAAAGAAGATTTGTCGGAATTAAAGAATATTAACTCCTTCACGACCTGCCTCTGTCTCATGCATGAATATTCAGGGGCAGGTTTGATAATTTTATAGTTTTTTATTTAAACTCTCATTTTATTTTTAGGATTAATGATATATCCTTCTTTTTCTAACCTATCTACTTCTTTATTTTGTAAATTTATTCTCCCGCTTAATCTATCACCATATGCTTTTTCTGTTTGTTTATATTCGCCATATCTAGATTCAAATCCCAACTCTCCAAACAATGAATGAACTGAACGCATAAAAGGCAAACATGAATCATTTAAAACTAATGCATCGCTATCACTTTGGTAAAAATTACCCATTCCAGCAATAACACCTCTTAACACTCCTTTTTTAGTTTCAACTTCTAAAGGTTTTCCTTTATGATCTACTTGAGGAAGAAAATAAGTTTGCTTTTTTACAATTGGAAAACCTAAATGCCTTACTAAAGCAGAATATAATGCTAGAGAATTTACTGGGGAAGCGATAGAGGGACCCAATTTACTTTTCACTTCAACAACTTCAACTTCTAAATCTAATTGCAATTTAAGATGGTGAACTAATACTTCAGCTTCAGTAGAAAGATCTAACAACCTAATAATAATCTGTTTTTGTTTTGTTAATATAATATAAATTTGCTCTAATAATTGATAAACATATTGATATCTTGTTGCAGCATGAAACAAAGCTTGTTCTAATTTATGAATTCTTTTTATTTTTTTATCATGTTCAATAGATTCGAGATCAGCAATTAATTCTACCTCATCAACTTCTAAATTTTTAATTTCAACTAATTCTAAATCTAGTAATTTATTTAATTCCTGAATGTCTTTTAAGTTAATTTTATTAGGGTCAAGCTTATCAATTAATCCTATTTTTTTAGGTAAAGTAGAAATATAGTCAGCTAATATAGAAGTAATTTTTTCACTGTCAGTTTCTATTTCTACAGCAACACTTTCAGATGAACCAAATAATCTATTTAATAAAGTCATAAATAGAAATAAAATAAGTTATATATAAACTTTAGTTTGAATCAGTGTTTTTTCAATAAATTTTCGATTTTAGAATAAATTTCATCAGGATTATTTATATGATATAGCATTATTCCACTAGAAGTAGCTTTATCATTTACAAATTCAGTTCCAGGAGTAATTAATCTTATAGTTCCTGTTTGAAAAATTTTATCTACTAATCCTTTTGTCATAACTGAATCAGTAATTTTCTGATATCTTATAGTTCTTTTAACAATACTAAAAAAGCCTTCAAAAAATTCAGCTCTATCTTTGTAAAAAACATATTTAGTAGCTCTTAAATTCATAAATCTGGAAAATGAAGATAAGATAGTAATAATAACAAGCCCTAAAAAGCCTATAAGCCAACTTCCAGCAAAAACACCTATAAATAAAGACAAAATAGCACCCAATACAACACCAGATATTAAAGTAGGTATTATTGCAGCTGTTAAATTAGGTTTAAGTTCAAATAAGGATTTTTCTTGTTTTTCCATAACTACCTAGTAAAAAAGAGCTATTTAAATCTACTGTTTTAGATACCTTTTTATATGGAAAATACTCTAAATGAGTATCAAAAAGGAGGAATAAATATGATGGGAAATATGTGTCATAAGTGTTGTGGAATCATGAGCCTAATAGTAGGTATTTTGGTTCTAATAAATATGTATTTATGGCCTAAATGGTTAGGCTTAGACGGATGGGTAGGATTCTTTGGTGTAATAGCTATTATAACTGGAGTATTAAGCCTATTAATGAAAAACAAATGCGCAGATTGTTGTGCAATGATGAGTAAGCCAATGAAGAGGTAATCCTCTTTATTTTTTATTTTTCTACAGAAACATTAATATAATCTCTAAAAATCCAATTCACAAACAAAAAAAGGTGAATTATGTCAAGGTTAGAATCTCCGAGTTCAATAAATACATTTAAACAATGTAAAAGAAAATATTTCTATTCTTATAAACTAAATTTGCCAAGAAAAGACACAATTTCTACATTAACAGGTAAAGCAGTTCATTCAGCATTAGAAGGCTTTTTTAAAATAGATCCTAAAAATATTGATAAAACAAATTATGAATTTACATTAAGACAAGAATTAATGCATTTATTTAATACATCTTGGACAAAAGCACTTCCAGATTTATTAAAACTAGAAACAGATAAAGAAACAGCAAGACAACATTATCAAGAATGTTTTTCAATGTTGAATAATTTCATAAATGATTTTTTAAGTATGCTGTCTACCAAGATAAATGGTTTAACATTCCAAGAAACTTTTGAAAAATTAAAGCCTAAAACAGAAGTTTATTTTTATTCAGAAGCACATAAAGTTCACGGTTATATTGATGCAATACAAAACTATAATGATGAATTCTACATTTTAGATTATAAAACTTCTTCAAGAGATGAAGTAACAGAAGAATATGAATTACAATTAGCAATTTATGGTTTAATGTTTCAAGAAAAATACAATGTTCTACCGCATAAACTAGGTTTGCATTTTTTAAGACACGGAACTAAAAAGTTTGTAAATGTAACACCAGAATTAATAGAAAAAGCAAAAAGAGAATGTGAATTTATACAATTAAATACTGAGAGCAACGATATTAAAGATTATGATAAAAATCCAGGTCCATTATGTAAATGGAGAACTGGTCAATGTAGTTTCTATGATGTTTGTTTTGGTCAAAAAAATCTAAATACCTTTATACAAGAAGAAAATCTAATACAAATTAATAAAGATAATAAAACCGAAATAATTAAAAACTAAGTAAAATAATCACTTAAAATGTCAAAGGAAATAATAGTATTATCTGTTGCAATAATTTTGTTTGTATACTTAATAATAAAATCTATTTATTTCTATTTTAAGCACAAAATAAATCCTTTAGCATTTTTAAAAGCCCCATTAAAAGAAAGATTATTATGGTTGTCTTTTTATATTGTTTTAGCTTTGTATTTGATAGTTACTAGTTTATTCTCTTCAAATAAATTAAGTTTATGGTTTGACAACCTTACATTAGATATAATTGGTTATATTATTTTAGCTGTTGGAATAATAATTCTTATAGTGTCTCATAAACAAATGGGAAAAAGTTGGAGAATGGGAACGAATAATAACATAAAAGATTTAGTAATTTCTGGTTTATACAAACGTTCAAGAAATCCAGTATATCTTGGATTAATAACATTATCATTTTCAATGCTAGTACTAATACAAAATATATTTACTTTAATATTATTGGTATTGATGATTTTAATTTTAAATAGTATTGTAAAAACAGAAGAAAAATTCCTAGAAAAACAATTTGGAGAAATTTATACTGAATATAAGAAAAAAGTTAGAAGATTCATATAATTAAGTTTATAAATAACTTTTCAGTTCTAAATCTATGGGTTTAGTAGATAAAACAATAAAAGCATTAATAGAAATGAGATCTGCAGCAATTACAGCAAATAACAAAGGAAGAACTTTAGCAATCCTTGAAAATCTACAAGATACAGATCCAGTAAGAGAAGAAGTAAAAACAATTTTAAGAAACCAAGGAGCAAATTACAAATTTCCATTAAGTTATTGTTTTAATCGTGGATATCAAAATGCTAAAAATCCAGGACTTTATTCACCAAATTATATTAACTGTTAGATCACAATTAATTTTATAAAAGAAAAGCTTTTCAAAATTTAATGGGTAGTGAAGGAGATTTTGGTTATAACAGATTTGAAGACTCTAGAATATTTTATGTCAAAATTGACGAAACACATAGAGGTGCAGTAATAATAAAAGGTGATCATTATTATAGCATAAGGTATGATCCTTGGAATAAAAATGGTAGAACTGAACTTGCACCATTAGAAACAGATGATATAAGTGATTTGCTAGAAGAACTAGGATGTAAAGAGAACACTAAACTTCACGTGTCAAGAATAAATGTTAAAAAATAATTTCAACCAGGAACTTTACAAGCACCAGAACAACCAGCACCACACATACTAGCAACTTTACCTAAAGTAGCGCCTCTAGGACATTGACTGCTTCTTATTGAATTTTCTTGATTTATTGGACTATAAATTGGTAAACCAGAACTTTGTTGAGATACACCACCGTAAGAGCTTACACTATTTTGATTAATTGGTCCATAATCATTTTGAACCTTGTACCCTAAATCTTTTGGTGCATTATATCCTTCCATGTTTTAACCGAAATATTTCTCCTTGTAAAATCTTATTAATTCTTCTACTGCAGGTATAACAGCTTTATCGCCAATTCCAACTTTTAATTTTTTCTGAACATCTTCAAAAGTTAAAGCACCATCTAATACTGCTTCTTCAATATCTTTATCTGTAGTTTTAGTTGCAGCATCAATTATTCTTGCACCTTCAACAATAATTCTTGAAATTTGTCCAGATTTTCTAAAGTGATCATTAATTGCACTTCTCAAAGCTTTATCACCTAAAACTGAACAATGGAATTTTCTATTTGGTAATCCCCCTAATCTATTCATAATATCTTGAGGTTTTAATTTTAAAGCACCTTCTATTTTCATTCCACCATTTTCAGTAACCATTGTACTTAGCATAGAGGTACTAGCAATTGCTGAAGCACAATTATGTAATGAAATTCCATTTACTCTATAAGTTTTAGGTTCATTAACTATTCCAATATCATAGATTTTACCTTCATATTCAGTAACATTAATTTTTGAAATAGGAATTAGTAAATTCCCACCTTCAAAATCAATTTTAATTCTTGATTGTTGTTGTAATTTTTTAAATATTAAATTATATTCACCACTATTTGTATAAGTTTTACCTCTGATAGTAAATTCTCTAGGTTCTCTTTTATGTATTGCAGCAAATATAAAATTTCTAGCTAACATAATTTGTAATTGATAAGCTAAATGTTCAATTGAAGTTGAAATAAAATATTGTTCATTCCAATTTTCTTTTTGTTGAGAATCCCAACCATCACCTTTAATGTAAGAATCAACTATTAACATTTGTTTTAGTTTTGGTAAATTCATAACTTCATTTGAAAACTTCTTATTTTTTGGAGTTCCACCATGTTTTCTAAGTAATTGAGTTACTTTTGGATCATTTATTTGTATGCACAAACCTGCATAATTTTTTCTAGGATAAGAAATATAATTCCAATTATATTTATTGCAAATATTAGCAATTTCTTCTATAAATTCTTCTTCTCCCAAATTAAAATAAAATACAGTTCTACTTTTGCTTGGAGCATGTCCGTCAGAAACATAATAACCTAACAAAGTACAAAAGTCTTCACTTAATTCACTTGAATCAACATTTTCTTTAGGAATGTTATAAACTAAAAAATCTCCTTCTTGTAATTGACAAGCAGGTAAAGTACTAATTTCAGTTCCATTAACAAATTCTTCTTCAACTTTATAATCATACCAATTTCTCATTGTTTTTCTATTCCCCATAGTAGCAACTAATTTTCTAACTACACATGGAATTGGATGATTTGGTGTAACACTAAATTGATAATATTTAGAAGTTGATAATCTAAATGTAAAAACTTTTCCACTATAATCTCTAGCAAAAGTTTCTTCAATAGTATTAAGTTTACCATCACCATCAATTATTTCATCACCAATTGTTAATTTTTCAACTGGTTTAGTTTTATAATCCTTCATTAATATTTTTGCACCAGGTAATAATGAACCAAATGTTTGCCATTTTAATTCTCTAATAACATCATTTTCTTTGTCAACTTTAATCCACATTTTCATTGCATCTCCGCATGCGGGTGAGCCAACCATTCCTATTCCGTCACAATTTTTTGCATATTCTTGTGCTTCTGCTTCACTAATAAAAATATTTCTAGGTGTAAAGAAATGTTCTTTAACAGTATCTGTGTAAAACCATTTTTGACTATCAACTTTAGCTTTTACATCTGGATGTATTGTTAATTTACTTTGAGTTTGTGTTTCTTGATTCATTTTAATTTCCCCCTCTAGCATCTATAATATGTTGAACATTAACATTTACAGGACTTATTCTTCTTAATTTATCTACAATATCAGGTAAAACTTCTAAAACTTTATTTACATCTTCTTCAGTAGATTCTTTTCCTAAAGTAAATCTTAAACTTCCATGTGCAGCTTCATAAGGTAAATTAGTAGCAATAACAACATGACTAGGGTCTAATGTTTGACTAGTACAAGCACTTCCAGTTGAACAATAAATTCCAAATTCATTTAAATATAATAATAAAGCTTCACCTTCAATATCTAAAATACTAATATTAACATTATTTGCTAATCTTTGAGTAGGATGTCCATTTAAAATTGTTTTGCCAATATTATTCATAATTCCCTGAATTAATTTATCTCTTAATTTAATTAATCTTGGAACTTCAATTTCTTTTTCAGATTGTGCTAATTCTAGAGCTTTAACAAATCCCATAATTCCAGGAACATTTTCAGTTCCACTTCTCATTTTGTTTTCTTGTCCACCACCATGAATTAAAGGAACTAATTCTACTCCTCTTTTAGCATATAATAATCCTACACCTTTAGGACCATATAATTTACTTGCATTGATTGTCATTAAATCAACATTTAATTTATTTACATCTAATTCACAATATCCAGCAGCTTGACAAGCATCTGTGTGAAAATAAATATTCTTTTCTTGAGCAATTTTTCCAATTTCAGAAATATTATTTATAGTTCCAATTTCATTATTTGCATACATTATTGTAATTAAAAAAGTGTTTTCTTTAATTGCATTTTTTACATTTTCAGGATTTACCATTCCATATTTATCAACTTCTAAATAAGTAACTTCACAATCTTCATATTTTTCTAAATACTCACAAGTATGAAGAACAGCATGATGTTCAACTTGACTAGTTATAATATGATTTTTTCTTCCTTTCATTGCTTTTGCTAAACCTTTCAAAGCTAAATTTATACTTTCAGTTCCACCAGCTGTAAAAATAATTTCTTTAGAAAGACAATTTAATATTTTAGAAACTCTTTCTCTTGCTTCATCTAAAGAATCTTTAGCTTCTAAACCTTTACCATGAAAACTTCCAGGATTACCATAAACAACATCAAAGTATCTATTCATTTCTTGAACAACTTCTTCTCTTACTTTTGTTGTTGCTGCATTATCTAAATAAATTTCTTTCATTGTTTTTTATCTCCAATTTGAATTAAATGTGGTTCAAAACATAAATTGCAATTATCAAAACTTTTATCAATGTTTTTATGAACTGAACAAGCAATTTTTTCTTCTCTTGCTAAATTTAATAATGATTGAATAGCTCTAACTGAATCTTTTGGATCATTTATTGAATTAACATAACTTTTAATTGAATCTTTAACTTTAGGTGTTAACTGAACATCATTACCTCTTTTATCTTTAAAATATTGATTAACAGCAGATTTAGTTACCCCTAGTCTTTTAGCAACTTCTACTTGCCTTATTCCATTATCTATCATTGCCATAGCAATTTCTTTCCTAATTGCAGGTATAATATACCATACTTCTAGCTCTTGTAATAAATCCATAAAAGTAGTTAAAAATCAAGATTTATAAAGTTAACGATAGAATACTAAACAAGTCTAAAATAGCTATATAATGCCTATATCCACAAGCTTTAAATATTCTGAAATACCGAATAATTATTAGGTTAACCATGATTTCAGACAAACAAAGACAAATAATCCAACTTTTACTAAGTAAAAAAGAAGGATATAATGTAAATCAAATAGCTAGAATTCTTAATATTAGTGTATCTTGGACACATGAAACTTTAAAAATATTAGAAAAAGAAGCAATTCTAAAATCAGAAAAATTTGGAAATTCTATATTATTTAGTTTAAATTTTAATAATCCAAAAACAGAGAAAGTAGTAGAATTAATAGCATTGGATAAAGACTACAAACCTACTCCAGAAAAACAACCAGCACAAAAACAAGCTAAAAATCCTTATTACACTATAGCAAAACCTGAACAGCCAACTACAGAAGCAAATGCAACTAGGTATAGAAGTGCAGGAGAAGCTCCTGTTCAATTACCTTCAAAATATAGTAATGACAAAAATACTTTTGCTTATAATACTACAAACACAAGTTACAATGTTGCCCCTGTAGGTATTCAAGGAGTAAATGCTGTTCTAAATTCTTATGCAGCTTCAGGAGCATTTGGTGGTTATTCAAATAATGCTCCACAAAAAGGTTGGTATGGCGGTTCAGCAACTCCAGTTCCTCCTTCAACTTTAGGATCTAAAATTTCAAGCAATGTTTCAAACTTTTCTCTTTCAATGCATACTTCACAACATAAAGCTGTAACAGCAGGTTGTAGTTATTGTTCTGGAGCTCCTTCACAATTTATAGAATAAATTTAATTTTTCTAATGTAGTTAATTTTATAAATACTTAATAGTACTTAAAAAGTATGGGAAATGCAAACATCGATGAAGAGCTAAAAAATAAAATTCTTCATTTACTAGAAGATGAAAATCAAAGAGTTAAATTTCAGAATCTTAAAGGATTTATAGATAATTCATGTAAAAGAAAATTAGAAGAAATAAATAATAAACCAAATGTTAACAGTTCTACTTATAAAGAAATAAATAAATTGACAGGCTTAAATTTTGCTAATATAGTAAATTCTATTTATCTTGTGCCAGTAAAGGAAAAAATAACAAAGAATTTGCAATTCGAAGAAAAAATCAAAAAAACTATTGCCAATTTAGGTATAAAAAATTTAAATAAAAAATATAATATGGATAATTATTATGGTTTATTATGTGATTTTGCTTGGAATATGGAATCGCATAAGACGGGCGCAGGACTGACGCCGATAAATTATGTTATAGATGAATTAATAAAAAAATATCCATCAGACGAAATAAAATTAAAAGTATTCAAAAGCAGATTAAATTATTTAGAACAAAGAGAAGAAGAAATAAATTATCTAATAGAAAAATATGATTTTAATAGAATTCCATTGATGCTAGATTGGTTAAATAATAAATTTGAAGATTATGCTGAAGGAGTAATAAATTTATTATTAATAATTGTTCAATATTACTGGGATAAAATAAAATTAAATAAAAGAATATCTTATGAAAATCTTGCGAATAAAGTTTCAGAAATTCATCCAGCACTTAATTCATTAAATAATACTATAGAATTATTTATTATGGTTATTATAAGGCATTCAATTATTCATTCTATAGGTTATCCAATAAAAAATAAGAATAATGATTTTATAATTACAATAGATATAGGTGATCTAAGTGAGCCTAAAAAAACAGATATGAATGCTCCATCTATTCCAAAAATAAAAGAATTTGGACATATGAAAGAATATATAGAAAAAGTATACTCTTATTATAAAGGGCCTAAAAAGATAAATAACATTATAGAAATAACAGATTCTATTTTCCCTTATTTAACTTTAAAATATAGAATACCAAGAAAGGGTCAACCCGATATTTATCGTACAGGGGTACTAGTAGAAATATCTCTAATAGAATATCTTAAAATTTCTAGGGGAAATATTTTTCTAATAGCAAAAGCTATATTTGGAAAACTATCAGAACTTTAATTATCTCTGTAAGCTTTACTAACTTTATCATTCCAGAAACTAGGTAGTGGATTTAACACAAAACCTTTGAAAACATCAGAGTAAACATAAACTAATCCTTTCTCACCTTTATATTCTTTAAAGTAATTATCAACTTCTTTGTAGATATCATTAATTTTCTTTCTTTCAAAATCTTTTTGTAATAAAGAACTTGGTTTAAATAATAAAAAATCAGCTTGTCTTATAATATTCAAATCTATATTACTAGAATTTTGTGAAATAAAAATTAAAGTAACATCTTTATGTCTAGCAATTAATAATAAATTGCTCAATAATTTGTTAATATTACTCATTGATTCTCTAGAAGAAAAAGTAATTCCACTTTCATCTAATAAAACAACAGAATTATTTTTAACTTCTTCAATAGTCTCAATATTATTAACCCAATTTGGTAAATCTTCAGAATTAAAACCCATAGTTGAAACTTTTCTTCCAGTTTTAACATGAATATTTTCTAATAATTTTAAACCTAGTGCACTTTTTCCAGTTCCTCTTGCACCAATAATAATTCCAATTCCTGAATTAGTTTTTAATAAGTAATCTTCAAAAGAACTAAAATTACCATGAATTTCTTTCAAAACAAAAAAATCAGCATAAATTCCACTTCCAGAAACATTTGGTCTATTAGTAATTTCTTTTCTTTCACTAGCTCTATTTTCTTCTTTAACAACTTTAGTTTGTCTATTGAATTTTATATTCTTTATTTCATTATAAAAGAAACGAATAACAAAGTAAATACCCAAAACTACATTTTTAATAAGCCAGTAAATTCCTTGAAAGAAGTACTTTATGCCCAAAGCTAAATAGTTTTTGCTGGATTTTTTCTTTTTAGCCATAAAATAACTAGAAGTGAAATTTATATAAATCTATCCAATACGGAAAAATAATGAAAGACATAATTATAAGAAATGAACAAGAATTAAAAATTAAAATAAATAATATAAAACAAGAAGGAATTAATTGCTTACATTTAGTAGCTGATTTTGATAGAACAATAACAAAAGCACACCATATAGATAATAAAGTATTTACTTCATCTGGAATATTAATTGAAGGAAATTATATAAGTGAAGAATTCAATAAAGAAGCAAGAAATTTATTCAGTACTTATAGACCAAATGAAATTTCTAAAGAATTAAGTTTAAAAGAAAAATCATTAAAAATGCATGAGTGGTGGACAAAAACATTACAATTATTCATAGATCATAAATTAAATAAAAATTTATTAAAAGAAATAATAGAAAAGTATTCTAGTTAAAACCCGATAATTATATAAAGAATAGGCCTTTAGTAAGATTATGAAATTAACAGTTATAATTAAAAAAGGCGAAAAACAATATGTAGCTTTATGTTCTGAATTAGATGTAGTTAGTCAAGGAAATACAGTTGAAGAAGCAGTCTCTAATCTAAAAGAGGCAATTCAATTACATATAGAAGTAATGGGAGTTCCTGAAGGTTTAAGTAATGAAGAAACAATAATTACTAGCATAGAGGTAAATAATGCAAAAACTTCCCAGGCTTTCGGGTAAAGAGCTAATAAAAATTCTTAGTAAAATTGGATTTAAAACAATTAGACAAAAAGGAAGTCATGTTATTTTAGTAAAAGAAGATGCGAATGGGAAAAGGTCAACAGTTGTTCCATTGCATACTGAAATAGATAAAGGTACATTATTAGAAATTCTCAGACAAGCAGGTTTAAGTAGAGAACAATTTATGGAACTATTAAAATGAAATACAATCAATCATTAATAAAATCAAAAGAAAAAATAGCTAAGATTTTCAAAGATAAAAAAAGCAAGAAAAACGAAAACGAAAGAATTCCTCCTGGTCAATATCAAACAGAAAAATTCCCAGTTTTAGATTTAGGAATAAAACCAAATTTTGATTCTAAAACTTACAAGTTAAAAGTTTCAGGTTTAATAGAAAAAGAAATAGAATTTACTTATGATCAAATATTAAAAATGCCTTCAATAGAATTAACAGAAGACTTTCATTGTGTAACTCACTGGTCTAAATTAGATGTAAAATGGAAAGGAGTTTCTTTCAAAGAATTTTTAAAAATAATAAAAGTAAAACCAAATTGGAAATATTTGATTCAATATGGGATGGATGGTTACTCAACAAACGTACCAAGAGAAGATTTAGAAAAAGAAAATGTTATTTTAGCTTATGAATTAGATGGTCAACCAATTCCTCAAGAACATGGTTGGCCTTTAAGAATAATAATTCCACATTTATATGGTTGGAAAAGTTCTAAATTTTTAAATGCTTTAAAATTTGTAGAAAAAGATGAACCTGGTTTCTGGGAAACAAGAGGGTACAATAATCATGGTGACATCTGGAAAGAAGAAAGATATGGTTAATTCCTAAAAGCTAATTCAACTTCTTCTTCCATTCCTTCAATGTGATCAAATTCATTAAATTCTTTAGGATCAATCCATTTATATTCATCAAAACCAAAACCAAGTTTAACATTTTCATTAATAGCCCTAACTAAAAAATTAAATCCAACAACATTATGTCCATCTGGTTTAATAAAAGTAAAATCTTTCAAATATTTTTTATAATCTTCAATATCTAAACCAACTTCCTCTAGTACCTCTCTTTTCAAAGCTTGAAAAATGCTTTCTCCTTTTTCTAATTTACCACCAGGAAAACTCCATTTTCCAGGAAATGCAATTTCATCTTTACTTCTTTTAATAATTAAAAATTTATCTCCTAAAGAATTTTTTATAATTGCAGTAACAGCAATAATATGTTTTTTATTTTCCACAATTAATGAAGAACTTAAGTAAATTTAAACATTTTCATATTTACCCTTATCACATTTTTTACAATATGGAACTTCAAATTCTCCAATTACTTGAGCTTTATCTAAAGAACCAGCAATTTCAATTTCTCTAATAAGGAATTCTACTGGTTTTTCGCATCCATAACATTTTATAAAATGTTCACCAGCTTTATCTTGAGCATAAATATTTCCTCTAAATTTGAAAAACCACCACTTATCTGTTTCAACAAATCTTACAGGCAAACGATCCCATCCCCAGAAAGTGTCTTCCCATTTCAAAGGATTACATTCAAATTTATGCGTGGAAAGCTTTCCTTCTAATCTACTTAATTTAACAGACCCATTATCTATCACAAATTTAAAATTATTGAATTATTTATAAATATTTACAATAAATTAGTATCTGTGAGGTATGTAATTCTATAAAGAAATTCTTATAAATAGAAATTAAAGGGAAAATACATGGCAAAGATTAGATTAGCTGTTAATGATTATACAATAAGAAGAGTTTCTTCATATCATGGACCTATTGGAGGAATTATAGGAGCAGCAACTGCAAGCATTAGAAAAGAAAGTGAAGAAGGTCCTGAAATAAGAGATTTAAGAGCATTTGAAGAGGCACACGTAAGACTTTTAGGTTGGTCACCATATGATCAAATTCCAGAATATGTTATGGATAAACTACCATTAGTAGAAATTGCAGTAGCTTTACAAGTAATGCCTAATGCACTAGAAGATGCAATAAATCGTTTCCAACGCCATAAAACCTATAAAGAAACTCCAATGAAAGGACCTGAAGAAATAGCAGTAGTAAGAAGAACTTTGCTTTCAAATGGTCCATTAAGACCATTTTATGCTGCTGTAAATGTAGATCTAGCAGCAAGAGAAATAGGAATTTTATGCAATAGAGATGGAAATCAAGATAATGGAGAAATTAATTATAACTTATTTGGAAAATTATCTGAACTTAGACGTGGAGATGTAAGTTTTGCGAATGGTAGTGGAAAACCAAGAGAATTTAGATATAATCTTAGAGAACCATGGGTTATAAAAGATTTAATTGCACAAAAAACATTCTAATAACTAAATATTCTTTCTTATATATTAAAAAACGAAGTTATGAACATCTATTAAATCTTTTAATCATTAAACCACAAGAATGCTTATTAAACGAATTTTTCAACCACAAATAGGGCAATCGAACTTTTCTTAAATATTTTATTTTTTTAGAATGGCAGATCTGTAACTATATAAGCATCTTCAGTTCTAGCTCTTCCAATAGAGACGCCTGCATTTTCAGCTCTTTCTAAAAAAACTTTATAATCACTAAAGAAAACTCCTGGAAGATCTAATCTCAAAATTTTTGCAAATCTATCTGCAACTGTAAAAATGTAATAAGGAAATACATTTCTAGAATTTTTATTTAAACTAGGAACTAAAACTGGATGTGGTTCCCATTTTTCTCTACATAATATTTCAAGTTTTATTGGAACTAAAATTGGTTGGTCTCTAAAAGGATGACCTGTTAAAGTAAGTGCTTCCTTAGAAGCCCTATATAAAACTTTTTCATCAACATCTTTATAAAATAAAGGTCCTATAAATTGATTCCCTAAAATATCTTCAGAATCTTCAAACACGTAACATTTATTTATATCTATCATAATAAAAGTAAAAATAAACTATTTATTAATTCTTATATTGTTAAAAAGTTATAAAAAATTAACTAAACCCCAAAGCCCTATCTAAAATACGAGAATAACCATTCATGTTATTTCTTCCTGTTTTTATGCCATCAGTTATTAAAAATATATCCTGATCCATTTTCATTTTAACACGTTGACGACCATAAATATCTGGAGACTTATTTTGACCAGCTTCAAAGTATACGGGAAGAATTCTATCATGCCTCATCATTCCAAAATCACCTCTTTCAAAAAATTGAGCCATAAATTCTAAACCTACACCAAATTTAGCAACTTGTCTTATATCTGGAACTTTAAGTCCAAGACTTTCTAAATAAGCTTTAGTATCGTTCCACCTACCATTATCAAAATTAGCTTCAACAAATCCACAATCTCTAGGTAAATAAGAAGTAAGTAATTCAGAAAAAGCTCTAACAGCAACTTTAGGATCATGTGTCTTCACTAAAACATTTAGGTTACTAGCTCTATGTAAAACATCTTCATCACTAATATTAGCATCTAAAGTTAACTTAACTAGTGTTCCATATGTGTTTCCAAGTGGAAATCTAAATTCAACACCCTTACCAACATAAAGATGAGCACCATTCTCTCTTGCTAAATTATCATAATAATTAGAAACAACTACAGAAGGTTCAACAACATTATTAGATCTATCTACCATAAATAAATCAATTAATTATCGCTTTATAAATATTTATATCTACAAATTATAATAATCTTGTAATACAATTCTATCTATATTGTCTAAATCATTAACAACATATAATCTTCCCTTTCCAATTTCAACAATTTTCTTAGCTAATTCAGCTCCATCTTTCTCTAATCCAATTCCAATAACAGAAATAGTAATTCCATAATCAGCAGCTCTCTCAACTAAGTTTAAAGTATTCTTAGTAGGATCATCTCCAACAGTTGGCATTGCATCAGTAATTAATACTAAATGTTTAGTTATATTTTGACTAGGAAACATTTCAATTGCTCTTTGTATTGTTAAAGCTAAATTAGTTTGTTTTTTAGGCGTAACTTTTACAATTGCTTTAATAAATTGACTAAAATCATGTGTAGGATAAACAGCTTCATGTATTTCACTTCCAAAAACAATTAATCCAACTTTATCATTTTCTTCTATTGCTTTGAAAGCTAAACCAATTCCAGCTCTTTTACATAATTCAATTTTTTTACCTTTCATACTTCCAGAAGCATCTAATCCATAAACAATGTAAATCATTCCTTTGCTATCTCTCTCAAATACTCTTAAATCTTCAAGTTCAATTTTACTATGATTTCTTCTAATTGCTCTTCTAACACTAGATTGTATAGAAATATCTCTGTATCTATCTCCTTTTTTATAATTCTTAATGTTTTCTTTATCACCATATAACATTGCTTTTTTAGTTTTTCTTTCACCTAAACCTTTCGCAGTTAAATCATCTAATTCCTGCATATACAAAACAATAGAAGCTAAACTAAATCCTTTATCAGTTATTTTTCCATCTTCATCAATAAAATCTTCATCTTTTAATTCTTGCTCAGTTTGTTTTAAATTATTTTTAACTTGTTTTTGAAATTCAGGAAATTTAATATTTTTTTTAATTGTATCATTATCAAAACCACTAGCATATCTTAAGAAACTTTCACCATAAATTTTTTTAGCATTAGAATAATCTTTAACTAAATTTTCAAACATCATTTCAGGATTAAAAGCAAATAATCCTTGACTTAATCCAGCATCCAACAACATCCCTTGTTGTAATCTTTGTTCATTGCCTTCAACTAAACTATGACTTAAACCTTCATCAGAACCCATATCACCTTTTTGGTCATGACCAGTTCTTAATTCTTCAATATCTGTATCAGGGATACTCCTGAGAATCTTCTTTCTCAAAGTTTTCTTTAAATTTATTAAATTCTTTTCCAATAAATTCTTTAGCAGACATTAAATATTTTACACTAGGTTTTAACCTTATTCTATGACTAACTACTGAATAAAAACTTTCCATTACATCTTCAATTAAAACTATTTTTCTTCCGCTTAACAAAGCATTTGATTGAGATCTTTCATATAAACCCATTGATGCTCTTACACTGGGAACCCTTTCTAGATTTTCATTATTTCTTAAATTTCTAACAAAAGCTAAAGTTAAATTTAATAATTCATCTGGAAATTCTACTTCTTTTAATATTTCAGATTTTTCTTTCACAATTCTTTTTTCTAATTGTAAACTTTCAGGATAATCTACAAATATAAAATCAAATCTATCTAATAATACTTCACTTAATCTTTCTGTTGCAGCAAAATCTTCAGGATTCATAGTTGCAATCATAATAAAACTAGCATCTAAATCAACATCATAACCACCAATTGTTGCTTTTCCTTCTTCTAGAACTTGAAGTAAAGCATTTTGTAATTTTTCAGGAGCTCTATTTATTTCATCAAAAAATAAAACACCATTATTAGCTTTGAATATCTTACCAGGAGTAAAACTTTCAATAGACATTGGACCATATTTTAATGCTTTAATAGGATCAATATCACCAATCATATCTTCAACAGTTAAATCAGGACTGCCTTGTAATCTCACAAACCTTTCTACACCTTTTAATTTCTTAACTTCATTAGTTATTGGATCTTTAACTTGCATTTCTGGTAATAATTTAGCTATATTCTTAGCAAAAGTAGTTTTTCCTATTCCAGGAGGACCTACAAGAATTACATGTCTATTCATGATTAAAGCTGAAAGTATTTGTTTCTTAGCTTTATCTTGCCCGTAAATATCAGCAAATGCGTCTTTTCCAATGAATTGTTTAAAAGTTTGTGTTAACATTAGGGCTACAAATAACTAAAACATTTATAAAGCTATTGTAAGAAAAAATCTTAAGAAACTTTTAAATAGCTAATTATCTAATACTACTCTTTTTGAAGTTTAGAAAACCAATCTCCAAGATTATCTCCTCTTCCAGCTAAATAATCGAAAATTACAGTATCAGTATTTCTTCCATCCATATTAAATCTTAAGCTTTCTTTTCTTACATGTCTTCCTTCTGGATATCCAGGTTGATATTGCCTAGAAATCCAGATATCAAAACTTTCTATTTCATAGTCTTCACCTACAAGAGTATCAAGAAATGCTTGTCTAAAATTAGTATAAGCAATCCCGTCCTCATCTTGAACTTCAAGATCAAAAGAGGGAATACCTACCCTTATAGCATTCTTTCTACCGCCAGCTAATTCTTGTTTTAATATTACATCCATAGCTTCAGAAGAAGTTATAGCACTACCATAAATTTCAGAACCATTAGTTAAATCAGATACTGGTACAAATAAATTTCTTCCTTCATTAAAAACATATCTAGCTGTTGAATAAGGAATAATATTTCCTCTTCTAACACACGTTTGAGCATATCTCATTTGTTCTCTAGAGTCTTGAGAAATTTCCGGTTTCAATCCAGAGGCTACAAAAGTAATTTCACCTCGCAAAGGGTCTAACGGAAGTTCTTTTAATAATCTGACTAAAAAACTCTGATAAGGACGGCTAGGTGACGAAACTGAAATAAGTTGTTCTTCCATAAATTTTCAACAATATTTTAATTTAAAAACATATGTGTATAAGAAAGAATAATTTAGAATAATTATTTTATTCTTTAATACCAACAAATAAGCCTCTTTCTTCCATAAAACCCTTTTTCAAAAATTTAGCTTTCAAACCAGCTTCTTTCATAATTTGTGATATCTTATCAGTTCCAAACATTCCCATTTCATGTCTATCAATAAAATATTTCATTTCTTTATCTTTCTCTGCAACTAAAAAGTGCATGTCCATTATAGAAAGATTACCTTTCACTTTTGAAACATTTAATCTAGCAATTTTTAACTCTTTACTTTCATAAGTAGTCATATGTGGAAAACCTACTCTATAGGCAGATTTAGTAAACCAAGGTTCAATTATAACAACTCCTCCTTGTTTTAAGTGAGATGCAAAATTATTAATTGTCTTTCTTAAATTTGCCTCAGTCTTTACATATCCTATAGAACTAAATAAACAAGTAATTATATCAAACTTTTTCCCAAATTTAAAATTAACCATATCTGCTTTCTTAAAATTAATATCTGGAAACTTTTTCTTAGCTACATCTAAAATTCCTTGATTAATATCAATTCCTGAACAATTAAATTTATTTTTAAGATATTTTAAATGATGTGCAGTGCCACAAGCAACTTCAAGTAAATCTAAACCATTTGATTTTTTATAAAAATTAATAAGTTTGTTTATCTTATCAGCTTCTTTTTTATAATTTTTCCAAGAATAAATAAGATCATAATATTTTGCATATTCTTTATACATTAATTGATTTTTCATATCCTGTCTATGTTTGTAAGCTTATAAAAGATTTTCTAATACTAAAATAGACAAGATTGTTCAAAAGAAACATTTTTATAGTAGTTTTTCAGAGATAACAATATGGTTGAAAAAAAAGAAAGTGATATTAAACATGAAAGTTTAAGTTCTAAAAATGTTAATGAATTATTGCATGCAAATAAACAATTAATTGAAAGAATAGACAAATTAGTTTCTTTATTTGAAGATGCAGCAAAACATGTAGGAGAAGTCGAATCTACTGAAGCGAAAATAATGGAATTATCATCAAGATTAGATTCTTTACTAGATCAAAATAGAGCAATAGCACAAGGTCTAGTTTTACTAGAAAAATATGTTAGAGGAAAAACAGGCTTGCAACAATAATGAAAGATGAACCATTTTTTATTGTAAATGATTTTACTGATAATAATAAAAGAGAACTAGAAAATATTATTAACACTACAAAGCCAGAACATTATAAAAAATTAAAAAAAGCAGTTTTCTTAAGAAATTTTACAAATGCTTTATTCAAATCTTATAGAAAAAACAAAACTCCAGAACATATTGAAAAATACAATTTATTAAAGAAAAAAGAAGCTCTTCTAAAAAAATTACAAGAGCTAGAGAAAAAATAATCATTCTCTATTTATAATTTTTAAATATTCAGGATTACTCATAAAATCTTCTTTCTTAATTTCATCTATAATGTAACTAACATATTTATCTTGAATATCAAATTTATTTTCTATTTCTTCTAAAAATAACTCTGCTTCTTTCATGTCTTTAAATATTGCTTCAGCCATAAAGTCATAATTATTATTTACTCTATAAACACTATTCAAGCTTTTAGAAATAGTCAAATAATCTTTTACTTTTTCCTTATCTATTTTACTAACTTTTAAAAAAATGTTTGCAGTGGTATTATAACCAAGACTTGCAAAATTAATTAAACAAGTATGCTTTTTTATAATTGTACTTTCATAAACTTTAAGTTTCTCAAATATTGTAGAAACTGGAATTGAAGTTTTTTTACTTAATCTAGTTAAACTCTCTCTAGCATTTCTCCTTAAATTTGATATAATAATCACCTGTTTTTTGTCGATCATAAGATCACCTCAATAATTATAATAGTTAAAGAATGATTTATAATTAATTCTTAAAAGTTATATAATACTTATAACAAAATTAACCAAGTAATAACCAATTATGCCAAGAACTAAACCACCAAGAACATCATAAATATCATGTTTTTTCAAATAAATTCTAGAAAAAGCTACTAAAATAGCAATTATTAAGAAAAATATAGATAAAAAGTAATTATTAAAGAATTTATGTATTACTAAAGTTAAAAAAATAGATCTAGCAACATGTAAACTTGGAAAAGAAGAAGCATCTACTTTTTCAATAAAATTAGCATAAGTTTGTTTTAAAGGTCTTTTCTTAAAATATAACAATCTAATTATAAGAGCAATTCCAAAAGTAATAATAAAACCTAGTAATAAAAAAATAAATATATCAAAATCAAAAAAACTAAGAATTAAAAGAAAAATATAAAAAGTAGTTGAGCCAAATAAAGTAATTTCCTTTATTGGATTAAAATTTAACTTTGCAAACATAATATTAAATATCTATTTCATTATTTAAAAATTTCTAACTGGATTAATAGGTTCAATTCTTAAAGGTTTAGAGTCCATTTCATAAATAATTGCTAATAAACCTTCTTGACATTCAACTTCTCCAAATCTTCTTGGATGAGTACCTAGTCTATGATACCAAACAGATAAAAGATCTCTTGGCATTTTCGTAAAAATTTCTGGCATACTTCTATCACAAACTAAAACCCTTCTTAAATCTGTTAATGGATTACCTTCCATTTTTTTAGATTCAAACAAGTAATTGTATGCAATACTGGCATTAACATCCCCATATAATCCATCCTCTAATGTTTCAAGTGTTTGACCATCTCTTACAATTAACCCAGAAAGTTCAACAACAGGAACATCATAAGCAAATCCATCACTAGATAAAACCTCCATCTCAACATCACACCCTTCATCTTTATTACCAATTCTAATTTTTCCTAGAGCTCCTTTATTCATATTTAAAACTAAAATATCCTTTCCATTAATTTTTTTACCCATTAAATATCCAGAATTAAATAATAATTGAGGAGGAACATAAGTAAAAATATAGGGAAAATTACCTTTTACTCTTTCATTATCAACAGCTTTTGTCAAAGGATCTATTAACTTGTGATTATCTTCAGAACCTAAACATTCACTTACAAAAATGATCCTGCCTGCATCATAAAAAGCACTTGTTTTAGGCCTACCAATTAAATCAGATGTCCCAACCATTTTAAAATAAAATTAAACTAAAATATAAAGTTTATTATTCTTAAAACTAGAAATAACAAAGCTTTATAGACTAAAATATAATATTAAATGAATGAAGAGGAGCGTCATACAACTCGCAGGTAAGACTTCTGTAGTATCTCTTCCAAGTAAATGGGTAAAACAATTTGGTATTCAAAAAGGAGACGAGTTAGATATAGAACAAGTAAGTAATACTTTAGTTATCAAGCCCAATAGACAAGGTTCAGAAATAAAAAAAATTGAATTAGATATAAATAATTATAATGAACGAGTTTTAAGGTGTTCTATATCTGCATTACATAAGCTAGGTTATGACGAAATAACATTAAAATATGAAAAACCAATTCTATCAGATACAATTCAAGATTTAACAAGAACATTATTATTAGGTTTTATTGTTTCAGATCAAACACCTAAAAAAATAGTTTTAAAAAATATATCAATAGAGTTAGAAAAAGAATTTGATGCAAGTTTAAGAAGAGCTTTTCTAGTTGTAATTTCATTTGCAAATTCAAGTTTAGATTTAATAAAGACAAAACAATACTCAACGTTACCAACTTTAATAAATTTAGAAAATACAAATAATCAACTAACTAGTTTTTGTTTAAGACTAATAAATAAAGGACTTTACAAGAATAAAGAAAAAGAAGTTTTCATAATAACTTTAATTTGGGAGTTGGAAAAAATATGTGATGAATACAAACATATTTGCCAGTCACTGGAAAAAAATCAAGATGAAATACAAGAAGAAACTATTAATCTATATTCTGAAGTAAATAACTTTTTTACAGAGTATTACAATCTAGTTTATACGTTTTCAACAGAAAAATTAAACAATTTAGTTGATAAAAAAGAAGAACTAATGAAAAATTTAAATAATATTAAATCAAAAGCAGAAAATGAAAGAAAATTAGTAAATTTATTAATAACTATAGTTTCTAAAACAGGAGACATGTCTTCTTCAATATTCGCAATTTATTTAGAAAAACAACAAACTACCTGAACCAATTGTCTTGTTCTTCTTTCTGTGTTTTCTTGCTTTTAATCTGAGATTTAATAAGAGAATGCCTGTTTTTTATACTTTTAAATTTCTCCATAATTCTAGGTAAATTTTGCTGCCATTTTAAATCTACATCTAAATAGCTTGGTTTATATTTATAATAATCAATCATATCTTGCATAACTAAAATTATATCATCTGAAAATTTCATAATGGTATCAAAATGAACTCTGGGTAAATCATTATTTTTATCTCTTACAAAAGCCATATTTTCCTTTAAATTAACAAGTTTAACAATAATGTTTCTATCTAAATGATCAATCATCCATAAATGACTTGTTAAAAATCTTTCACTTTGTTTGCCTTTGTGTTTAGTGTCTAATTCATTTAAAGCTCTTTCAACATCTGTAAGAAATATGTCTGCATTTTCCAGTTGTATCATACTAGGGGGGAATTTAATAAATATTTAAAGATTATTAGCCTAGAATTAATAGCTTCTACTCGAATCTGAAAATTTTACAAAAGTTTTTACGAAAGAAATTTAAATTAAAGGTGAATTGTTATTTTATGGAGAAACAAGAAATACGAAAAAGATTTCTAGAAACATTTAATGTAAGAGATATGAAAGAAATTAATGATTACAATGTTATAATGAATAATTCAAAATCAATTAGAAATTATAAAATATCTAAAGATAGAATTTACAATTGGAAAAAAAGAGGAACAAAACCGCTATCTATACAAGTAATTCAAGAAGCTGAAAGAAGAAATTATTTTAGAAATTACAAGATTAAAGAATTAGAATGGCTCTCTTATTTAATAGGTTATAATTTAGGAGATGGAAATATTTCAAGAGCCTTAGATAAAACTTGGTTTTATGGAGTAAATACTGATTTAGAAAAAATGATAAAACATTTAGTAAAATTTGAAGTAAAACCAAAAATATATACTTATAAAATAAATAATGGGAAAATGGTTGTTAGTTGTAGGGTTTTTACAAGGTTGTTTAAATGCTTTGGGGCAATAGAAGGTGATAAGAGCACAAGAAATTATAATGTTCCTGAATGGATATATAATGGTAAAAGAAGATCTAAAATTAAAAAAAGATTTCTTCAAGGAATGTTTGATGCAGAATTAAGCAATCCAAAACTAATGAAGAAAAAAAGGTTCTCTTTTCAAACAATGAGTTTTTATATGTGTAAAGAAATAAATTATATAGAAAGCGGAAAAAATTATTTAAACCAATTAAAAAGTTTATTATATGAATTTAATATAACTAGTACTGATGTTAAAAAAGAAAGAGAGTATATTAGAAAAAGAGACAATACAAGACACATTCAATTATATTTCATCATTCACACAAATTATATTAATTTAAGTAATTTTGTAAAGAATATAGGTTTTTTGTATACAAGCAAAAGAATAATTAATAAAAAAACAACGAAAGAGATACACAAATTAGCAGAACTTAATAAATTAAAAGAATTGAAATATAAAGAAGCAATTGAATTAAGGAAAAAAGGATTAAGTGCTTATAAAATTGCAAAAGAATTAAATTTTTCGAAAGACTTAATAAAATCTTGGATATACAAAAATAGAAAGCCAAATCATTTGTCTAAAAAATCTAATAGCTCTTAGCAACATAAACTAAATGTTGTGCTTTTTTACCACAAATAATACATTTCTGTCCAGATTTAACTTTGTCTTCATTGGGATAACCAATTCCACAAATGTTTCCACCTTGAGTTTGTTCTTTAATTTTAGCAGCACATTTTTCGCCGTCTTTATTAACAGAACAAAAAGGAACAATAATAAAACCCTTATATTTGAGAACAAGAGATTTTAATTCAGTAAAATCTTCAGTACTTCTTGTATTATTTTTGAAATATAACTCTGCTTTTAATTCTATGTCTTTATCTATTTCATTTGCAAAATTTTGAATACTTTTAACTAATTCCGATATCTTAACTAAATTTTTCCCTTTCTTTGTTCTAATTGCAATTGAAACACTATTCTCTACTATTTCTTTTGGTCCAACCTCAATTCTTATAGGAACTCCTCTCATCTCCCAATCATTGTATTTGAAACCAATACTATCTTCTCTATTGTCAAACTTTACCCTATAATTTTCTTTTAGTAAGTCATTTATTTCTTTACATTTTTTTAGAACAGAATCGTTTTCTTTTTTCTTGTCTGCAAAAAGTACAGGTATAATTACTATTTGTAATGGAGCCATATCAAAAGGTAATATTAAACCCTTATCATCACCATGTATTCCTATTAGAGCAGCCATAATTCTCCAAACACCAGGACCAAAACAAGTTTGATAAGCATAATGCTCTTTCTCATCTTCACCTAAAATCTTAATATTATAGGCTTTAGAGAAATTTTGTCCTAAATCATGAGTTGAAGCAAGTTGAATCCTTTTTCCATCAGGCATTAAAGTATCTGGAACAAAAGTATCATCTGCTCCTTTAAATTTATCCCATTCAGGTCTTTTAAAATACTTAAATGGTATTTTAACTTTATTTTTAATTACACTCTCACAAACTTTTAAATCATCTTTAATCTGACTTAAAGCTTCTTCATGTTTATAAAAAACATCATGAGTTTCAAAAAATAAAAACTCTCTACCTCTTAAAAAAGGTCTAGTAGTCATTTCATTTCTAAAAACAGATATTCTGCTCTGATAACCTCTAAAAGGCAGTTCCTTATAACTTCTAAACCATAAAGAGTAAACTGGATAAATTTGAGCTTCTCCAGTAGGTCTTAAAGCAAACCTTTCTTCAATCTTCTTATTTCCAGCTTCTGAAACCCAAAAAACTTCAGGAGTGAAACCAGCATGTTCTTTTTCTTTAGTTAAATTTTCTTCTTTTACTATCGTAGGGAATAAATAAGCTAAATGTCCTTGTTTCTCAACCTCTTTTTCTAAATATTCATAAATTTTCTTAATTATAAAAAAACCCCACGGTTTGTGAACTATAAAACCCTGAACTCCAAATCTAATGTCCGCAAGATCTGCTTTCTGAACTACTTGAGTATACCATTCAGAGAAATTTTCTTCCTTCTTAACAGTAATTCCTTTAGTGTCTTCCATGTTGTTTTAACCAAATTCTCTTTTATATATTTTGTTATATTAACAAAAACAAAAATTCTTAATTTTAAATCTCAAATAACATAGTTAATACAAAATAATCTTACAAAAAGAAATGTTTAAATACAAACTTCACACTAAAATAATAAAAAGAGGAAATAGAATGGAAATGAACTTAAGAGCAACGACTAATAATGATGAAAACGCTCTTATTAATCAAAATATTCTCTTAGAAATTTTAAGAAATTCACATGAAACATTAATAGCATTAGATGTTAATGGAAATGTAACTTATTGGAATGAAGGTGCAGAAGAATTATTTCAATATACAAGAGAAGAAGCATTAGGAAAATTATTTCCTTTAATACAAAATAAAAATAGTTATGAATTACTAACAATATTAAGTTCTTCTAAAGAATTAAAATCCTTAAATTATAGAACAATAAAAACCAACAAACTAGGTAGCGAATTAGACTTAATATTCCAAACAATTCCAATAGTAAGAGATAATACTTTGTATGGAACTGCAATAAGAGTCCATAAAACTGAGATATTAAAAAAAGTAGGTTATCTTCCTGTAAACATTGATGTTAAACAAAAAGAACAAAAAAGAACATTCCATGTAATAAGAGATTTAATTTTGTTAACTTTAGAAAAAGACAAAAAAACTATAAATCAACTTGCTAATGAATCTGGAATAAATTGGCGTACAGTTGAAAAACATTTAACATATTTAATTGGTAAAAAACTAGTTGCAGAAATATTTAGTTCAGAGTATGTAAGAATATTTGAATTGACAGAATTAGGAAAATTATATTCAAAAAAATTAAAACATGAATTAAATTAAGGAAAGACTTATAAAGTAAATATCAAAGATAATTATGAGGTGAATTAATTGTCATCAAAATCTTCAAGTTTAAAAAAAGGAAAGAAAAATAAAACATTAAAAGTTCTTAAAAAATCAGGCAATAAAATTAGGTCTAAACCTAATGCAAAGGTTAATAAATCTAAAATCAAGATATTAAGACCATTGAGACCATTTATGATTATAAAAAAGTTAAAAGAGGCATATAAAATTGAGTAAAGGAAAAGCAGTTGGTATAGTTTCTGTAAAAGGTGGTGTTGGTAAAACAACTACTGTTCTTAATCTAGCTTATATTCTAGCAAATTTACATAATAAAAAAGTTGCAGTAATAGATGCTAATTTTTCATCTCCAAATATTTCATTACATCTAGGTTCATTAGATCATGATAAACATTTACATGATGTTTTAAATAATAAATCTAAATTACAAGAAGCAGTTTACGAACATCCACTAGGATTTCATGTAGTTCCTGCAGATATACAAAATCAATTAACAAAACATGAAAATTTAAAAAATGCAGTAAATAAACTAAAAGCCAGTTATGATATAATTTTATTAGATTCTTCTCCTACATTAAATTCAGAAATGGCAGCAGCTTTAATAGCTTCTGATGAAGTTTATATTGTAAGCACTCCAGATATTCCTACTTTAACTACAACATTAAAAACTGCTAAAGCAGCAAGAGAAAATAATACTAAAGTAGCAGGTTTAATATTAAATAAAGTTCGTAACAAAGATTATGAATTAAAACCAGAATCTATGGAAAGATTAACAGGTTTAAAATTATCAGCAGTTATTAGAGATGATGTTCGTGTTCTTGAAGCATTAAACAAAGTAAATCCAATTGCAAAATTAAGTCCTAATTCAAGTGTATCAGAGCAGTATAAAAAATTAGCTGCAAATATAATTGGTGCAAATTATGTAGAACCAAAATGGCATCAAAAAGCTGTTGCAGCAATAAAAGATGATTTTGTAAATTTAACAACACATAAATTCTCTAAAGGATTAAATTATTATAAATAAAATTATTCTGTAGTTGGGTTTTCAGACGAAGTTCTTTCAAGTCTTTCAAATGTTCTTAATGTTTGTTCATTTGAATCTATAACAATTTCTAAATTATCCTTTTGAGAACACATCATTCTTTTATATCTCCTCAAAGATTCTAATCTCGTAAGTTCTTCTCTTGTATGAGAAACAATATATTTTACACCTTCATAATCAAAAACAGGATTATTATTTATCTCTTGATCTAATTCTTCTTTATCTTTTAAAGCTCTAATTATTGTTTGATCATAAATTTGACAAAAATCATTTTTCCGAGGAAACCCTGTAACATAAAGAAATCCAATACCGGCTCCAATATATACTACAGAAGTTAAAACAGTGGAAAGAATAATCATTCTTTTATACCAACTTTCATCACGAAGTATGATTGTTTTTGGTTTTTCCATAAATACAAACAACAAGAAAAAGTTTAAAAGTCTACCTTTCACATTCTAGAACTAACTTTCAAATCAAATACTAAGTCTTCAAGTTTATTTAAATTCCATTTAATAGCATCTGCTTTTTTTCTTAATTCACCATTTCTTAAATCAAATTTCAAAAATTCACCATGTATATCTTCAACTAAAGCTTTAATTTTTAAAACACTGTCAAAATTATTATTTATTGCATCATGAACAGCTTTTCTACCTAATTCACCAGTTAAATCAGCTAATCCAGATAAATAAGCTTCAACATTTACTTTTAATTCTTTAACTGTAGGGAATTTATTATTTTTAACAATATCATAAAAAGTTATTGCTTCTACATATTCTTGAAAAGCAACAGCACTTATCCCAGTATCATAATTTTTCTCTTTGTCTAAAGTTTTTATTTTTTTAGAAATTTCTTTTACTAAATTAGTAGCTGTTTTTTCATCATCTCTATGAACAGAATAAATAATCTGTTTAGATAACCTAATAATCTCTCTTGAAATGGTAATAACTTCTTCTCTTTTATCTTCAAAACTATCTAATTCTTTCCTAATTGATTCAAAATCACTTTTATTAAGCATTAATATCTAATTTCTAAATTATCATATATAAATCTTTGTATATGTTCCAGAATAAGAAATTCTTATAAATCTTTTGGGAAGATTTCTATTATGGTTGAACCTACTTTATTTAGTGCAGATGAAGTTGCTGACATGATTGGAAGTGTAGACTTAGAAATGCCTGAGCTAGATGAAACAAAAGATGATTTACTTGATAGATTAGCTGCACATAACAGTCAAATGGCTTTAGTAGGTTTTCTTTATTTACGTGCTGATAAACCAAATGGAAGTAAAGACCATAAATTAAGAAGATATGGTGTAAGTTTAGCTGCAACTAAAATAATGCCCCCATATTTAAGTTTTGTAGGAAGCCAAAATGATGGTGAAGAAATAGCTCTAGAAGAGACTAGAATAACAGGAAGACACATTATTACATTAAAATTTTTAGAACCTTATTCAGGTCCATTAAAAATAGAAGATGTTGGTTTAGATGTAGTTCGAGATGATAATGGAATAAAAGTAAAAGTACCAGATTTAGTTTATGATAGTTCTTTATTTGATTACAGAGACGAATTAGGATTAAC
Source organism: Candidatus Nanoarchaeia archaeon (assembly GCA_035288845.1). Lineage (GTDB taxonomy): Archaea > Nanobdellota > Nanobdellia > SCGC-AAA011-G17 > GW2011-AR18 > JAGVZM01. The sequence continues at coordinate 30,945 of DATDZB010000011.1, forward strand.
TGAAAATAATCATGATCAAGACAATTCTAGAATGATAAAATATGTAGTAGGAATAGGAGATGAAGAAGTAAATCACACATTAGCAGATTTAGAAGAAAGATTTAATCATCATTTTCATGGGTTAGCCCAAAGAAGTTGGGAATCACCAAGTCAGCTATATAATATAACAAGAAGATTATTATATAGTGAAAGCGAAATTAATCGTTATTTGGGATTAAAAAGAGCACTTGAAGATATAGATAGATATAATTCACAAACAGAAGACACAGCAAGAGAATTAAATAAAAGAATCCAAGGTATAATTAAAATAGAAAGAACTCACTTAAAGAGAGGATTAATATCTGGTGTAAATGCTGCAGACGATGTTAGTTTAATTAGATTAGCAGAAAGATTAAGACATGCAAAAATGTCTTTAGATGATGCTATAAAAGTAGTAGATAAAAAATCTAGATAAATTGTTTAACTTGTTCTAAAGGATTGTTTCTTTCAATTTTATTTTTTATCCCAATACTTTTATTCACAACAGTAATAAGAATTCTATCTATTAAATCATTTAAATCCCCATGTATTAATCTTTTTTCAGCTTCTCTTTCTATTGCAGATTCATAATCTTTATTTTTTTCAGGATTAAATAAATCATTATAAGCAATTACTTTAGTTAATTGACTATCTAATTGTTTAACTAACTCTAAATCATTTTCTACATCATCAATAACTTTAGAAATTTCATCATTGTTTACTTTATCATTAACTTTTTTTAAAATGTCAATAACAACAACATAATAATGATCTTCTAAATTAGCAAGTAGATTTTTTAATTCTAATGAATGAATATTAATATGTTTAAATTTTCCTTTAATTGCATTTAAAGCTTCTTTCACTTGATCTTTTTTGTTTTTTAAATTATCATATTTAGAAAGGTCTTTTATAACTGATTTAGCATAATTATAAACAGTCTCACCTTCATTTTCTATTCTATCCAAAGCTAAGTTTTCTTTATCAATTTTAACAGAATCTAAAATTTCAAGAGCTTCTTTATTTTTATCATTTGGTTTAGCTTCTTCAAACAAAGGCTTTTCATCATCAATGTAAGTTCCAGTAGAATTACCGCTATTTATTTTTTTAATATCTTGACTAGATAAATTTTCATTTCCTTTAAATATACTCTTTATTTTATCAAAAAAACCCATAAAGATACAAACAAAATCTTCTTTTTATACCTTATCATTGTATTAAACAAAAGTTTTATATAAATCTGAAACAAAATTATTACATTGAGGTGACTAAATGAATATAGGTTTTTTAGGTTTAGGTAAAATGGGTCATAATCTAGTTCTTAATTTATTAGATCATAATCAAAAAGTTGTAGTTTATAACAGAACTCCAGAAAAAATAAAAGAAATAGCAAAAAAAGGTGCAATTCCAACTTATTCATTAGAAGAATTTACAAATAAATTATCAAAACCTAAAGTTATCTGGCTAATGATAAGCTCAAATGCAGTAGAAGAAGTTCTAAAAAGCCTAGTTCCATATTTGTCAAAAGGTGATATTATAATTGATGGTGGTAATTCTTTTTATAAAAATTCAATTAGAAGACACAAAGAATTAAAGAAAAAAGGAATTAATTTTTTAGATATTGGAGTTTCAGGTGGAATTCAAGGTGCAAGACATGGAGCTTCATTAATGATTGGTGGAGAAAAAGAAATTTTTAAAAAAGTAGAATTTATATTAAAAAATTTAGCAGTTAAAGACGGTTATTCTTATTTAGGTAATCCTGGTTCTGGTCATTTTATTAAAATGGTTCATAATGGAATAGAATATGGAATGGTTGGTGCAATTTCAGAAGGAATTGAAGCATTAAAAATATATGAACAAGAATTTAATTTAAATTTACAAGAAATTACAAAAGTTTATGCAAATGGTTCTATAATTGAAGGAAAATTAACTAAATGGTTGCATGAAGCTTATACAAGAAAAGGATTTTTAGAAAATATTTCATGTGAAGTTCCAAAAGGAGAAACAGAAGATGAAATGAAAGAACTAGAAAAACTAGCTCCAATGCCAATTTTACATCAAGCAAGATTAATAAGAGTTAATTCAAGAAAAAGAAAAACATGTTCTCAAGTTGTTTCTGCTTTAAGAAATATTTGGGGCGGACATAAAACTATTAAAAGATAAGTTTATTCTTCAGAAGAACAAGCATTATTAATATTATCTGTGCTTTCTATAAGTTCTTCTAATCTTAGAACAGTTCCTTGTGGTAAATCACAAGTATGTTTTTGAAAGTCTAATAAAGCTACCATATACTTATTTTCTCTTTCAATAGCAGATAGTAACATTAAAGAAGTTTCAGAATCTGCATTTCTAAGTGAACTATTTGCAGCTTTAATATAAACGTCAGCAACTTCAGCTACTTTCAAAGCATGTATATTATATAATTCACAATAACGAGTAGTTGCTACTTGAACATGTGAAATTATTGTAAATGCACTAGTTAATAAAATTCCAGTACCAACACCCAATATATAGTTAAACCAATTAAATTTAGGTTTTGGCATTGTTTCTGGAGCTTCGTAAGCATCATTCATTTTATTTTCCACCTTTCAATATTTTATCCGTAGCAGTTATTAATCTATCTAAACCTTTAACAACTTCTGGCTTTATTGAAATCATACAAGTATGTTTTCTAACATTTTTCATATGGTCATTTAAATTTGCAATATCTGCTAATTCTAAACGCGTACCATCATAATCACCATCAGCTGCATAAACTATAAGTGTCTGTGTTCTTAGCTTAGCTAATTCTGCCAAAGAAGCAATATGTTGTTCATAGATTGAACAAGAATCTCTTTTAACATTTGAGATATCTAAATAAGAACCTAAAATAGTTCCAGTTACAAGACCACCAATTGTACCCATAATACTGAGATATGCCAAATTATATTTTCTATCTTGTTTAACCATAAAAAACATCTAAGAAAAAAGCTTAAAAGTCTATCTTTTGTTATAAAATAGTTGAAAAATATAAAAAAAGATACAAGAAAAACTTTAAAAACCTAACTCTCAATAATAAAACCATTCAAATCTATCTTTTTCAATTAATTGATCAGCAGTATCTGGTCCCCAAGTTTTCTTATCATAAATTTGAACTTTAACTTTATTTTTATCAACTAATTTGGTAATAGGATCAACAATTCTCCAGCCTTCAAAAGTTTCTTCTGCACTAACAAACCAATCTTGATTACCTTTAATACATTCCAAAATTAGTTTTTCATGTGCATCTAATTTTTCATTCTTAAATTTTAAATTTATTAAATGTTTAGATTTATTAACAATAAAATAAATATCTTTTTCAGGTTGTATTTGAATAACTAGTTCATCAGATTTTAATTTTTTACCTAAATGAATATCATCTTTAAATTTAATATAAATTAAAGCTATTTTTTTCTTTAAGTTTTTACCAGTTCTTAAATAAAAAGGAACTTCTTTCCATACCATGTGATTAACAAAGAGTTTTACAGCAGAAAAAGTATCTCTATTTGAATTAAGATCAACACCTCTTTCATTTCTATAACCTTCATATTGTCCTAAAACAAAATTTGCAATGTTAACATTTTTAAGAATAGTTAGTTTTTCTTTCTTAATATTAGAATTTTTAGGATTATAAATAGTAATCATAGTTAATATTTGCATCAAATGATTTTGTAAAAAATCCCTTAATGTTCCAGCTTTATCATAATAAGGTCCCCTATCTTCTATTCCAATATCTTCTGCTACAGTTATCTGAGCATGTTCAATATATTCATTATTAAAATATTTTTCAAATTTAGAATAATTAAATCTAAAACTTAAAAATTTATTCAAAGTTTCTTTTGTTAAATAATGATCTATTCTATAAACTTCATTTTCATTAAATACTTTAGTTATTGTAGAATTAAGTTTTTTAGCAGATTTTAAATCGTTTCCAAATGGTTTTTCTACAACAATTTTCTTCCAACCATGTTTTATATCATTTAGTTTATTTTTACCAATGCTTTTAACAATTAACTCATAATTAGAAGGCAAAGTAGACAAATAATAAATTCTATTTTCTTTTATTTTATGTTTTTTCTCAAAAGAACTTAAAGCTTCTGGAAGTTCAGACATTTTTAAAGTATAATCAAAATCAGTTCTATAGTAAAACATTTTAGAAGTAAATTTCTTCCATATTTTTTCATCAACTTTCTTCTTCAAAACTTTATTAAAAAACTCTTTTAATTCATCTACAAAAGTCTTAGTTGTATAATCTCTTCTAGCAACAAAAGTAATTAAAAAATTATCATTAATATGTTTATTTTTATATAAATCATATAAAGCAGGAACTAATTTTCTCTTTGTTAAGTCTCCTGTTGCACCAAATATAACAAAATTAAAATCTTCTATTTTCATTTTCCAAGTCTAGATTTATAATTATACCAGTCATCTAAAAAGGTTTTTAATCCTGTATCTGTTAAAGAATGTCTAAATAATTTTTCAAATATTGCATAAGGAACTGTACAAACATCAGCACCAATTAAAGCAGCTTCAGCAACTTGTCTAGGACTTCTAATACTTGCAACTAATATTTGAGTTTTATATTTATAATTATCATAGATTTTTTTAATTTCTTCAATTAATTTCATTCCATCATATCCTTGGTCATCTAATCTACCAATAAAAGGACTAATAAAAAAAGCTCCAGCTTTAGCAGCTAATAATGCTTGAGAAGCTGAAAAACATAAAGTCATATTAATTCTAATTTTTTTAGAACTTAAAACTTTACAAGCTCTATAACCATCTTCTGTACAAGGTAACTTAACAATAACATTTTTACTTAATTTAGAAAGTTTAATTCCTTCTAATATCATTTCATCTTCTTTTAAACTAATAACTTCTAAACTAACATAATTATCTGTATTTTTAAAAATATCAAGAATTTCTTTAACTAATTTATCAAAATCAATGTTTTCTTTAGCAGCTAAACTTGGGTTAGTAGTTACACCATCAATTAAGTATGTAGAAAATGCTCTTTTAATTTCATTTATATTAGCACTATCTATAAATAATTTCATTAATTACACCTCTATTAATATAAAACTCTAAGTCTATATAAAACTTATCTTATAATGGGCTGTAAGGTAAAAGTCTGAAGTTTTGAACAAAAAGCAGTAGTAGGAATTGTAAAAATTCTAAGATAAATTTTAGTTCTATTTTAATAACTTCGCTTCAGTCATATAACAGGAATTAAGTTCAATTCGTTACGGTCGGTATTTATGTGTTTCTCTCTTCTTTAACACTAATTTTACAAATGAGAAGTATAATTACAGGTTCGGCGCATCTACAATTCTATCATAATAAGCAATTAATTTTCTTCCTGCTGCTGTAATTTTATCAGATTGTGATTTTATTTTACTTAATGATTCATATTCTTTGACCACATTAGCCCACACTACTTTAGTAAAATATAAAAAGCTTAATCAACTAATCCCATTACTATGAATAAAGCACAAAAAACAGCAGAATGGATTCTACGTGTAGGTGTGTTTGGCTCTTTTTTGGGACACGGCATTTTTGCACTCGGTGTAAAACAAGGATGGATACCACTCATTACCGCATTTGGCTTTTCTGAATCCGCAGCCACCACAATGTTGCCTATAATCGGAACAGTGGACATAGTTGTAGCTGTTTTGGCACTTATTTGGCCAATCAGGCTTGTGCTAATCTACGCAACATTGTGGGCGTTCGCTACATCATTGGCACGCCCAATCGCCGGAGATCCAATTTGGGATTTTGTAGAACGTACGGCAAATTGGGCGGCTCCGCTAGCTTTATTGATATTGCATGGTGTCCCAAAAAAGCTCAAAGATATTTTTACCGTTAGATAAAAGTGTGTCCCTGAAGCAACTCTCGCCAGCCCTCCGCTTCGCTACGGGACGTTGCACTCTGGCTTCGCCTCACTTAACAATGGTTATATTACCAGAAGGGGAATTTCAGAGCTATTTTTTAATCCCATAATTAATCCACATCTTTTTGAAAAAAGGCAGTGATAATGTAGAAAGAACAAAACCTGCTGTCGGCACAATAGAATTAATAAATGGTTTTGGAAATTGAGCCACAAAGAAAAATAATACTATGGTGGCGTAAGTTAAAACTGCGATAATTATTTTTCTTGACCAACTTGTTTCCCAAGCTTTGTCTACCTCAACTTTCCCATTTCTTTGCTCAATTGTGGTAAGCCTTTTTTCAACATCATTCATATGAATAATATTATTGGTCAAAGTTCATAAATATTTCTGTTTAGGGGCTAAAAAATAATTGAATATAATACAACTTATCTTACAAAAGTTCTTTCACAGCTTTAATTATTGCTTTACTATTAATCTCAAACTTATCTAATAATTCATTAGAAGGACCAGAATGAGGTATTTTTTTAACACATAAATGTCTAAATTTAACATCTTGATCAACTAAAATACCAGAAATCATTTCTCCAATTCCACCTTCACTATAATGGTCTTCTACAACTACAACATTTTTCCCAGAATGTTTAACTAAATCTATAAATTTACTAGCATTAAAAGGTTTAACACAATATAAATCAACAACACAAACATATTTATTATTAATATCTAATTCTTTAGCAGCCTTCAAACATTCATGTAAAGTAATTCCAGCACCAACTAAAACACATTTATCTTTTTTAGAAGATTTAATAACTTTAAAATCTCCAATTTTAAAATCTTCATCATTTTTATAAATTACAGAAGTTTTCTCTCTTGTAGTTCTAATATACTTTAATCCTTTTTCTCTAGAACATAATTGAACAATTTTTTCTGTAGAAACTGCGTCAGAAGGATAAAAAACAATGCTATTTGGTAAAGCTCTAAACATAGAAATATCTTCCAAACCCATTTGTGAAGCTCCATCTTGTCCAATCGAAATACCACAATGACTACCGCATATGGTTAAATTTGGATTTGATAATGCAGCCATTCTTATTTGATCATGTGCTCTTGATAAAAAACAAGCAAAAGTAGAAGCAAATGGAATAAAACCTTTAACACTTAAACCTAAAGCCATTCCAACCATATTTTGTTCTGCAATAAAAGCTTCAACATACCTATTTGGTTTAACTTTCAAGAAATCTTCAGCATGTGTAGAATTTTTAGTTTCTCCATCAGTAACAACAATTAAATCATTAATTTTTCCTAGTTTAGCTAAAGCACTTCCATAAGCTTCTCTTGTAGCAATTTTATCTTCAGGATTGTAATTAATTTCTATGTCTTTATCTGATTCTTTTAATTTAATTCCACTTTTATTAGGTTTAGAGATTTTAATTTCAGGCATTTCAGAATCTGGAATTTCTTTTAAAGCTAATTCTAATTGTTCTTTATTTAGTGCTTTCCCATGCCAATTTTCTTTATTCTCTAAAAATGAAATTCCTTTTCCTTTCAAAGTTTTAGCAATAATAATTGTAGGTTTTTTACTTTGCTGTCTAGCTTTCGAAAAAGAACTTAATAATGCATTTAAGTCATGTCCATTTACAACTAAAACATTCCAACCAAAACCTTCAAATCTTTTTTTATAAGAAGAAACATCGTGACCAAGCATAGTCTCTCCACTTTGTCCAAGTCTATTAACATCTACAATTGCACATAGATTTCCTAAATTATTATAAGCAGCTAATTGTAGTGCTTCATAAATTGAACCTTCTACACATTCACTATCTCCCATTAAAACATAAGTTCTAAAATTCTTTTTCTGCATTTTAGCAGCTAAAGCTATTCCAACACCAACACTTAATCCTTGACCTAAAGACCCAGTTGCAACTTTTGCCCATTTAAAACTACTTGGCATTGAGTGTCCTTCATATGAACTTCCAAATTTTCTCAAATTATGTAAACTTTCTTTACTAGCTCCTGCACGATATAAAGCAGAATATAAAATTGGAGCAGCATGTCCCTTGCTTAAAATAAATTCATCATTGTCAGAATTAAAAGGGTCTGTAATATCATATTTCATTTCTTTAAAAAATAAACTTGTAATAATTTCTGCAGAACTTAAACAGCTAGTTGGATGACCACTTCCAGCTTCATTAGTCATAATAAGAGAATCTCTTCTTAAAATATTAGCAATTTCTTTAAGCTGATTAATATTCACCATCTTTTACTAAAATTAGAGCTATGAACTATATAAATTTTTTTAAAAAATCATTTTTTGACTTTAGATCTTGTCTTCCAACCATCAATTTTGAATCCACCCATGGTTTTTAGAACATAATTAGTCAAATCTTCAAAGTTTTTCATCATTAAGTCTTTAGAAGATAGTTTCAAAGCTTTAAGAAACAAATTTACAAAATTTTTATCAGTAAAATCTTGTTCCATATATTTTTTCAAAATATTTTTATCAGTAAGGAAAGGTAGAGCTCTATCAACTCTAGTAATTGGCATTCTGTTGTAAACACAGTAAGCATCATAAACTTTTTTCAAGTAATTATAATAAACATAATAAAAGTCATCTAAATTTTTAATGTAATTATCTTGTAAATCATCCAAAATACTCCATAAACCATATTTTTCTAACTCCAAAGAAGTTTTATCTAATTTAATAAATTCTTTATTTCTAAACTTATGAGCTAATTTATTTAATTTAGCAATTTCACCATTTTTATCAAATATAATTTTACCAGTTAAAAACATAGTAACACAATGATAAGAATTGTTTTCATAATCTCTATTCATATAATTTTTTATTGATTTAGGAGAATTCGCAAAATATTCAATAAGAAAACCATTAATTATTACATTGCCTCTTTCTTTCCAATTAGATTTATTTGAAAGTATAATGTGTAAATCAATATCTGAATGTTTACTTGGATTTCCAGTAACATAACTGCCACAAACTAAAGCACCAATAACTTCTTTATTATTCTTCCATTTAGATAAGAAAATTTCTACAGCTTTCTCCCAATTTTGTTTTTCCATCTTTAATTAATTTAGAACAATCTTTGTATTTAAATATTATCTTAATTAGCAGAGACAAATTCAACATTTTCTAAATGTTTAAACTCTTTGTCACCTGTAAGAAATTTAATTTTCATTCTTCTAGCAATTGCATATCCTAAACAGTCTGTATAAGAAAATCTAACTTTTTTGTTTTTTAATTTAAATTTCATTGATTCTTTAACATCATCTAAAGTTGGATTTAAAACAAAAGGTTCAAGAAGTTCTAAAGTTTTTTCAGCTTGAATTTCTCCACCTTCTTTCAAAATAGAATAATAAACTTCCATTAAATTAGAAATTGTAGTTACACCACAATTATTTGAAAAATAAATGTCAAAATTATGATTATTTTGATTAATAAATTCTATAATTGCATAGCTATCATAAAAATAAGTAGGACTTTTAGTCATCATAACCTTCTTTTATATCTTTCATTATTTCTTCAATTGGTCTTTTAAATTTCCACAAACCTGCTAATTCACTCAAATCTTTCTTTTTCTTCTTTATTTTAACTATTACTTCATCATTATCAGAAAACATTCCTGTTTCTATAACAGATTTAGGTAATATCACACCATATGAGTTCCCCCATTTTCTGATTTTAGTTTCAACTTCCATGTTTAAACAATGTATAAACGAATTAATAAACTTTTCGTATAAATTTTTGAAAGAATTTTATTTAATTATTTAGCTAAATCAACTACAACAAATTCTCGAGCTTTTAAGATTTCTTTTGGACACAACTTCAAACCAACAATGGAACATCCGCCAGATCCAACTACAAATTCTTTATCAAGAAATTTAGTATCAATATAAGCAGGAATATTTTCAGAAATAGTTAAAGGATCTACACCACCAGGATTTCTTCCAAACAAACTTTTTAACTCATCTAAATTAGCCATCCTTATATCCTTCATTCCACTAACAGAAGTTAGTTTTTTCATATCAATTTTAATTTCTCCAGAAGCCACAACAATTAAAGGTTTGCTATTAGAAACAAAACAAAGGCATTTCATAACATTTTCAGCATTTCCACCATACAAATCCAAATGGCTCTGTAAACTAGTGACTGGATTTTCAGGATGTGCCAAAAGTTTAGCATCAATAGAGTTAGAAATAATCTTATCCAAAACTTTTCTTACATTCTCCTGATATTCTTCAGGGACAATATCTAAATTATTAATATTAAGTTCTATTTTTTCCATTAAGTCACGCAATAATAATATTATTTAAGAATTTCTATTTAACAATCTTCTTCAAAGTAGCAACATCTTTATCTAAATCTTTACTATTCTTAAGAAAAGAACCAACAGCAAAAATATTAGCACCAGCTTTCTTACATAATTTAATGGTTTCTTTATCCTGATGTCCATCAACTTCTATATTTCCAGAATAATCCATTCTTAACATATTTATTTTCTCCAAAGTATCTGGTAAAAAATTAGCACCATATTTTCCAGGTTTAACAGTTAATATTAAAACACAATAAAGATCTTTCAAATAAGGTTCAATATACATTATACTTGTCTCAGGATTTAAAGCAAAACCTATTTTTTTACCTTTAGATTTTACAAATTTAATTAATTTTTTAGGATTTTTAACTCTTTCAAAATTAGGTATTAAAATATCAAATTTCTTATAATTTTTAGAAATCCAATTTTCAGGCTCATAAACCATTAAATGTGCTTCATAAGTATTATCTTTAGGTAATTTAAAATTAAACCAATTACTTTTATTATAAACAAAATTTCCATCCATAACATCTATTTGAAAATGTTTAAAATGTTTTTTATAAGCCTTTATAATAGAATTTAGTTCTAGTTGATTATTTGCAATAATTGTAGGAATAACTTTATTTCTCAATTTTTTTGATTTCATTTATTCTCCTATTATGTCTTTCTTCATCAGAAAACTCAGTTTCTAAGAATTTCTTAACAATAGATTTAGTTTTAGTTAAACTAGTTCCTTTTCCTTGTAAACATAAAACATTAGCATTATCATCATTTCTAGAAGTAAAAGCATCTTTAACGTTTTCACATAAAGCAGCTCTAATACCATTAACTTTATTTGCAGCAATACAAATTCCTTGACCACTACCACAAATTAATATTCCAAATGATCTCTTATCTTTAGAAACAGCTTTAGCAACTTTTTCTCCATAAATAGGATAATCATCTAATTTATTATAAGTTTTAGCTCCTAAATCAACTAAAGTGTATTTTAACTTCTTAAGAAATGGTTTTAATTTCTCTTTTAACTCAAAACCAGCATGATCAGATCCAATATAAACTTTAATTTCAACCACCTTTAGTAATTTTAGAATTATAAGATTTATTTATCTTTCTATTAGAGAATAATAAATCTTAAAAAGGAGTATAAAATAACAGTCTAAAATGAAAGATGATAGATTACCTGTAACAAAAATAATAAGAACCATAGGAATTCCAGATTCTAAAGAAGTAGAAACAATAATGGACCTAGTAGGCATAGCAGACCAATGTACAACAAAATTAGGTGAAGTTTTAACTTTAATGACAGGGATAAAAATGCCAGATGAAAGTCATCCCAATGGTTATATGGCTATAGCTAAAGCAAATCTAGCTAGTTTTTCTGCTAATATTTTGGGTTATAGACTTCATTCTGTTGTTACAGATCCAGAAAAAATCAGAGGAAGTTTATCTGTTGATTTACCTTCAGGTTATACAGATTTTAACTTTGATGGAGATCGTTTAGACCCAAATGATTTATACGCACTATCAAGATCTGAAGATAGAGAAAAAAGAATATTTGATCTATTTGGAACACCTATCCTAGGTTATGAACAAAAACAAGTTAGATTAGGGTCTTTATTAAAAGACAAAAGAATTGCAACAGTTTTAACTTATGAAGTTGATGCACGAAGCCAAGTAAAACCAAATCCAGAACCAATGAGTTTTATATATAATGCAAGTAAAATCGCAGTAATAGATAGAACTGTTTCTACCACATCTCCAGATGCAATAAAAATTTTTACTGAAAAAGATATGAAAAGATTAGAAGGAAGATTAAATTTAATATTCACAAATTAAACTAATTTTAAAGCACTAGATAAACTTTTTTCTCCAAAAACAATTGACTTAACAGCTTTACTAATTGCTAAAGGATCTTTAGCTTGCCAAACATTTCTTCCAATAGCAACTCCAGATCCGCCGCATTTCATTAAATGATCAATAGAAGTTAACAAAGCCTTAGGATCTGATTTTTGTCCACCAGACATAAATAATTTAGCATTTCCAGCACATTTTACAACCCAATCGTAATTTTTATCTCCATTATATTTTATTTTTATTAAATCAGCACCTAACTCTAAAGATGCTCGAGCAGCATAAGCTAAAGTGTTTGTATCCATATCGTTAATTTCTGTTCCTCTTGGATAAGCCCAAACTACAACGGGTAAACCATAATCATGTGCTTCTTCTTCAATTTTAGAAAATTCTCTGAACATTTCACCCTCATAAGGGCTTCCAAAATAAATTGTATATCCAACAGCATCAGCTCCTAATTTTACAGCTTTAGCAACACTACAAATTGGAGGAGCATAAGGTTCAATGTTATGAGGTAATTTAGTTTTCCCATTTAATTTTAATATTAAAGGAATTTTATATCTATAATTTTCATGATATCTAATAGCTAATCCTTTTTGTAATATAATAGCATTAAATTCAGCTTTTTTTGCAATATCAAAGACATATTCAGGATCAATGTTTTTATTATTAAAGTCACCAGGCCCATGTTCTAATCCTTGATCTAATGCAAGATAAACAGCTTTGCCATTTTTCAGAATTAAATTTAATTTATCTTTCAACCTACACCTCTTTTTATTAAAAATTTACTTAAACTTTCTTCTGTAAGTAAATATTAAAGCACCTAAAGTTATTAACATTGCTAATAAACCATAGCCAGGAACTGCTTGTTCATCTGAACTTAAATCTACTCCACCACAACCATAATCTGTTTCTGTAAATGATGGACTAGTGAAACTAAATCCAGCTGCAGCTAAATCAACAGTAGTTGCATCAGTTTGTGTTGCAGCATCTTTAACTGTAATCTTTGCTATACCTTCACCAGCACATTCTCTTGTAAATACAAATGATTTTCCTGAATTAACAGCATACCTTGTATCACTACATTGAGGTCTAGCTGAACTACTGCTTACACAACATTTTCCTTCTCTTGTTCTATCACTAAATTGACCATTAGCACAGGACGCACCTACACCAGTACATAAAATACCATTTACATCACTGCAAGTTAATCCTCTACTGTTTGAATCACATCTATCTCTACTTGTTCCTACACATTGATCTTGAGTATCTCTTCTTCCATCATTATCAGAATCACAATCTCTTCCATTTTGACATCTAACAATTCTACAAATTCCTCTACTTCCACCGCTTCCAAAACAAACAGCAGCAACTTCAAAATTAGATCCAAAAGTATTTCTTGCACTAGTAACAGCTGCATTTAATTCAGTTGTTCTACAATCATTACTTGTTACACAACCTACTCTAGATACACAAGAATTAACTGTTGAATCGCAAACTTGACTGCTTGTACATGTAACACCATTACAAGTTCCTGGTTGAGGGTTTCCAGGTGGAGGATTAGATCCTGGGTTTGCAGATGGATTACTTCCTCCTGGTTGAACGGGATTTATAGCACATAAAAGATTATTTCCGCAATAATTTGTTGCACATTCAAAATTATTTTCACATGGGAAACCTACTGATGTTTTTGGTTGACAACTTTCTCCTTGTCTTTCAGCACAAAAACTATTTACCATACATTCATAATTATTAACACATCTAGCACCATTAGGTTTTTTAGAAATACAAGAATAAGTTTCTAATTGATTTTGACCTTCTCTAGCTAAACCACAATAATAAAGTGATGGACAATTAATTATTCTTCTATTATCAATTTCTACAGCACCACTAGAACTACCTACAACACCTGGTTTTGGATTTGATGTTGTACTTTCTGGGCCTATGCAATATCTATTAAGTTGATCACAACCCCATTGATCTATTTGTTGAGTATTTCCTTGATTACCACAAGTCATTACACATTGACCTGCACTACAAGTTCCACCACCAATTGAAGCACAATCATTATCAGTTGTACATGGAAGAGGAATATTTGTTGCACCAGTTACTATTCCATCTGAATCTTCTTCAACATCTAAAGGTCCAGCTGTCCCTGGAGTTTGTGTACCTGTATTTGCAACAGCAGCATTAGTTATTGGAGCACAAGAAGTTCTTCCATTAGCAACAGCACATTCATAACCTGCAGCACAACTTATTGCTCTAACTAAAGAAGTAGAACATAATCTAGCAGTATTAACACCATTACAAGAATTAGAATCTTGACAACCACAAGAATTACCTAATGCTGATGTAGGGCATACACCTACAAAACCTTCAACACATAGATTATTAGCACAAGATTCACCTGCATTACAATTTCTATCTGAAGAACAAGTTAATCCTAAAGTTCTAACTCTCGAACTCTCACAGAAAAAATCAGTACATTCTTCACCACAAGAACAACCATTATCTCTTATACAAGTTTTTCCAATAGATGAAAATCTACTTCTATCACAATTTAATGTTGAAGCAGCAGGTTGATCTGCAGTAACAGGATTTGTATTAGTTGCAGTGTTAGAACCAGCAGTTTGACAAGTTCCTCTATTTTGAGTATTATAACCATAAAGCGCAGAATCATCAGA
>DATDZB010000012.1:0-11451 GCA_035288845.1 Candidatus Nanoarchaeia archaeon
TTCAATAAGTTGAACTATTTACTATTTTAAGTTTATGGATTTTACCCCTTAGCAAATTTTAAATAGAAATAATAATATAAAGAAAGTATAATTTTTAAGTTATTTAAAAAATTTAAAGAGATAGATTGTAAATGGTGAAAAAAAATAATAAAAAATTTAATTGGATTTTTATTTTTCTCTTTATCACAACTATAACATTGGCTTTTGCTTTTCTAATATTTTCTGAAGCTAAAATTACAGGCAACGCCCCATTTCCTTTATTAAAAGAACGGGCTTTTAGAGATTATCTTACTAGATCTTATTATTTAAGTGATGGAGAACCTTGTCAATCAGATAAAGAATGTATATCAAGATATTGTAATTATTATTACAGGTATAACGGTCAAGTCTGCTTACCTACCAATGTTGCCACTGGAGGAACTTGCATCGATGCAACTCAATGTCAATCTCAATTCTGTTTTCAAGAACAATGTTTACCTCAAAATCTTCAAACAGGTGATAATTGTGTAACAGATTTACAATGCTCATCAGGGCTTTGTCGTAATAATCAATGTTTTCAAAGATTTAGTTCACTGGAAGGAACTTCTTGTCAAGAAAATGAAGAATGTGCTTCAAGATATTGCCATCAACGAGATACAAGAGGATTTGATAAAAAATGCGCAAGACCAAATCTTTCTCCAAAAGGATACCCCTGCAATCCTACTGGATTCTCTAGGATTGCTATCTGCTTGAGTAGTATATCTTGCAATCACATAACTTCCCAATGCTATCTTCCTCGAAGTATTTCTTTAGGAAAAGCTTGTACTTTGAATAATGAATGTTCAAGCCAAAGATGTTATCAAAATAGATGTATTAATCCTTTAGGAAATGGAAATGCTTGTGCTAATGATCAGCAATGCTCTTCAGTATTATGTGTAAATAATTTATGTGAAGTAAGAAACACCATAATGAGAGGACAATCTTGCCAAAGAAACGAACAGTGTAATTTTATTGGAGGAGATTTTTGCTGGAATAATGTTTGTAGTGAAGGAAATTATCTCAATGTAGGTCAAGCATGCCAACATAGACTTCAATGCACTTCTGGAGTTTGTGAAAACGGAATTTGCGGCAATCAACAAGTAGTAAGTGTAGGCCAATCTTGTTCCCATGACTATAGATGTAGTTCTTTAGCATGTTTAAACGGAGTTTGTATTGATCCTCAAAGACCAGGAAGCAGCTGTATTAGTAATTCTCACTGTACATCAAATATTTGTACAAACGGAATATGCACACCAGACAATTCTTATGAAATTCTTGATGGATGCACCCAAAATACTCAATGTTATTCAGGACTTTGCTTAAACAACAGATGCGCAGGAACCTATTTATTTAGTGGAGAAACATGTACTGTAAATCAACAATGTCAATCTAATAGGTGTACAAATAGGTTGTGTAGATAACTTTATAAATAAAATAAGTTTCCAAAATTATTCCGATATACTACGTTCATCGTAGGAGGATTAAATGGACAAAAATCAAGTAGCAAATGCAATTAAACAATTAAGAGAAAAATCACCTAAGAAAAAGTTTTCTCAATCAGTAGATTTTCTAGTTAACTTACAAAATCTAGATTTAAAAAAACCAGAACATAAAGTAGATTTATTTATTCAAATGCCTCACACAAGAGGTAAGAAAATGAAATTATGTGCTTTCGTAGATCCACAGCTAGCTGCTGTAGCTAAAAAAGCGATGGATAAAGTAATTCTTTTAGAAGAATTTGATAAATATAAAGACAATAAATCAGAACAAAAAAGATTAGCACAAGATTATGATTTCTTTATATCTCAATTAGAGTTAATGGGAAAAATGGCTGGAACTTTTGGTAAAATACTAGGTTCTAGAGGTAAAATGCCAAGTCCAAAAGCAGGAGCAGTAGTTCCAGGTTCAATTCAAACATTAGAGCCTTTAGTTGCAAAATTACAAAAAACAATTAGACTACAAACAAAAAATGAATTATCTGTAAAAGCTTCAATAGGAACAGAAGCAATGAAAGATGAAGAATTAATTGAAAACATTCTTGCAGTTTACAATACTTTGGTTGCAAAATTACCGCAAGAAAAAAATAATGTAAAATATGCAGCAATTAAATTGACAATGGGCCCTATAATAAAAATAGGAGAACCGCAAAAAGAAGCCAATGTAAATAATAAAAAGGTTAAAAAATGAATTACAAACCAAAAGCAGCAGATTACAAAAAAGGAGAAGTAGACAGATTAGTTTCTACTATTCAAAAATACAAAGTAATAGCTATAGCAGATATGACAAACATGCCTGCATTACAATTACAAAAAATGAGATCAACTTTAAGAAATTCAGTTCTAATTACTATGTCTAAAGGCAGACTAATAAAATTATCAATAGATAAATTACAAAGTAAAATACAAGGTATAGAAGAATTAAAAAATTACATAAGAGGAATGCCTGCTTTATTATTAACTAACGATAGTCCTTTCAAATTAGCTAATGTTTTAAGAAAATCAAAAAGTTCAGCTCCAGCAAAAGGCGGACAAACAGCTCCTAATGATATTGTTGTTCCAGCTGGACCAACTGCTTTTCCACCAGGTCCAATTATGGGTGAAATTGGTGCAATAGGAATTAAATGTTCAGTTGTAGATGGAAAAATTGCAATTAAAGAAGATAAAGTTGTAGTAAAAGAAGGTCAAATAATATTACCGGAAGTTGCAAAATTATTAACAAGATTAGGAATTGAACCTATGGAAATAGGTATTAATTTACTTGCAGCATATGAAAAAGGAATAATATACAATAAACAAGTATTAACAATTGATGAAAAAGAATACTTAAGCAATATAAAATTAGCTTATCAAAGTACTTTCAATTTAGCATTTAATATTGCTTTCCCAACAAAAGAAAATATTAAATTGTTAGTAAAGAAAGCTTACTTAGATAGTAGTGGATTAGCAGACTCTAAGAAAATAATGACAAGTGGTAATGTAAAAAAAATACTTGGCCAAGCAAATTTAGAAGCAGAGTCTTTGAAGAGCAAACTTAATTTAGATGCTCAATCTACAGAATAAAAAAGGGGATAAATAATAATCATATAGGAGGAAACTGAAAAATGGAATACGTTTATAGCGCAATGTTATTACATAGTGCAAAAAAGCCTGTAACTGAAGATAGTGTTAAAAAAGTATTACAAGCAGCTGGAGTTTCACCAGACGAAGGTAGAATTAAAGCTCTTGTAGCAGCTTTAGATGGTGTGGATATAGATGCAGCAATCAAAGAAGCAGCTATCCCAATGGCAGCTCCAGTAGCTGTAGCAAGTAGTAATGCTCCTGCACATGCACCAGCAGCAAAGAAAGAAGAAAAGAAATCTGAAGAACAGGCTGCAGCAGGTTTAGCTGGATTATTCGGCTAAATCTTTTTTATTTATTTTTTTATTTTATATTTATATTTGGTTATGGAGGATTCAAATGGGTCAAGAAATTAGAAACGTTGCAGACATTGTTGGTAAAGAAATAGAAAGAAATGGATTATGGAGAGAATCTTTTTTAATTATAGAACATAATCAAAAAACAGCTGTAGCTTATGTTGATAGAGTTACTGCAAAAATACAAGGTAAAACTGATTTTGTTGCTACACTTTATAGAGATAGAACAATTATTTTCGAAGAAACTAGTAAAAATAATGTTGATTATGTAAATTCATTAAGAAGAGAAGGTTATCAATTAAGATCAAGAAGAGAATTATAAAAATTGGAGGAAAAATAATGGAAATTTTAGGAAGATATTCAGACAAATATGGAAGTGTTTTTTATTTATTATTTAGATTAATAATAGGAGCACTATTTTTTATGCATGGTGGGATGAAATTATTTGGTTGGTTTTTACCAACAGCAGGTAACTTTCCTGGATTCGTAATTTTTATAGGCGTTCTAGAATTACTAATTGGATTAGCAGTATTTTTTGGAGTATTAACAAGATTAGCTGCTCTAGGTGGAGTAATAATAATGTTAGGTGCTTACTTTACAGCTCATTTAGGTAATCCTTTAACAAGTGGTGGAGAACCAGCAGTATTGTTTTTATGCACATTCTTGATCTTAATGATCTATGGTGCAAGAAAATTAAGTTTGGAAAAAGCTCTTTTCAAGAAAGAATTTTTCTAAATTATTTTTTTATTTTTTTCTTTAATTAGAAAGACTTTTAGATCTTTTCTTTTTTATTATTTTATGGATATAGATAAAACTATTAAGAAAAATGTAGAAATATTAGAAGGAAAAGTAAAAGGTATAAGAAGTGCAATTCCATTTACAACAGATCAAGACACTCATTACGTTTCTCTTCCTTTTGCCACAGAGACTACATTTAGAGATGATTTAGATGGAGATAAAATAAAAACTCCAATTTGGACAATTTATCATTCATACACAGGAGATATAGTTATACCTGAATATGGACAACCGCAAAACACATATACAAAAGTTTTAATTTTTCAAACTGATTCTCCAGAATCTCCACTAGACCCTTTTGATAGTAATGTTGGTAATGTTGCAGCATTTGTAACAGCAACTAAAAGACTTTCTATCGATGGCAGCACTCTTGTTATTCCTGGATGTGGAAGGGGAGTTGAAGATATACTAAGTAAAAATCTGCCAATAATACCATATCGTTTAGTTTCTTTAACAAAAGAACAATGGGAATCAAATCCGTTTGGTAGAAGAATACAAGCCCTAAATGGCAGACCTGATAAATTTAGTAATTATCCAGGTGATGGAATATTTCTAGCTTCTGTTGAAGAATATAATGAAAGATGTAGAAAAGAATTAGCTGAACCTGCTGTTGAAAATAGAAAGAAAATTGAAACTAAAAGTTCTGAACAAGGAATATTTGCTGCAGTTAGAAGATATTTCAAACATTAATTTAATTATACCTTGCCAAAAAACTTAAAAACGCGACATTTTACTAGATTCTATGGTTTTAGACATACAAACTTATAAAACTAAACAAAAAGGAGTAACAGATTTAAGATCTAAGCTTAATGAGTTAACTGATAAGAAAGAATTCTGGTTTAAGAAAAAAGAAGATCTGAAAAAAGAAATTAATGATTTAATAAATAAGATTAAAGAAATTAAAGCTGCAAAAGACAAAAACAATGTAGAATTACAGCAATTAAAAGAACAAAGAGATAAACATAATAATGAAGTTCATAGATTAATAAAAAGCATAAGAATTCTAAATAATGAAAAAGAAAAAGCTTACAAAAAATACAATGTTAAAGTAGATCCTAAAAGATTGCAGGAAAAAATAAACGATCTAGAAGGAAAAGTAGAAATTGAAGCTAACTTTGAAAAAGAAAAAAAGTTAATGGAAGAAATTAAGAAATTAAAAAAAGCATATGAAGAATCATCTGAAGTTGCTACAATTTCAGAAAAAGCAGAAGGATTAGAAAAAGAAATTAGAGAATCAAAAAAACGTGCAGATGAATTCCATAAAAGAATCAAAGAATTAACAAAAGATACTTCTTACGAAGTATTCATTGAACTATCTAAAAGAATTAATGAAAGGAAAAAAGAACAAGAACAAGCATTTCAAAATTTTATTGATCTTAAAAATGAATGCTCTAGTGTCTTTAGAGATTTAAAAAATACACAAGATGAACTAAATGTTTTAAGAATGGTATTTAGTAAAGATAAAGAAGCACAAAGAGAAGTAAAAAAAGAACAAGAAAAACAAATAATAGAAGAAAAAACAAAAAAAGCTGAAGAAAAATTAAAATCTAAAAAGAAATTAACAAACGAAGATTTAATAGCCTTACAAGGATTTAATGACGAAGTTTCTTATTAATTTTTAAGAAGTTCACATTCAGGATTATCTTTAATATATTCAATAGCTCTATCAAATGAAGATTGAGCTTCTCCTAGTCTTTCATCACCTAGTAAACAACCTTCTATTGCACTATTTGTTGTATAATTGCCTGTAGAACACAAATTATCTATTATTGCTGAATACATTTTATCAACTAACCCATCATTGTCAGAATCACAAATAATGCTTTCTTCATTTCCAGGAGAAATAAATCCAACAGGATAAAGTTTAACACATTTAGAACCTTCTGAAGTATTTTCAATTCTCACTCTGTTACAATATATTATTTCTTCTATTGCACTTGTATATGGACATGCAGCAAGCACATAACTAAAAACAATAGTTGCAAGACCAAATAATTTCTTTTGCATAAAAAAGGTTTAAAGTTATCTTTTAAAAGCCTTTTTATACAAAGTTTTCAAATCATCATAAACTGGAATACTATCTATTTTATAATATTTAACTAAGATTATCCAAACTAAAGCTACATAAATTCCAGAAATAAATTTCCAAAATATTAAATGAACAACATTAAACCAATAAAATCCAAACTCAACTGCTAAAAATATAACTAAAGCTATTCTAAATATATTCATTAAAAATATAAGTAAAAATCCAATACCTAATATCTTAAGTCTAATATTTAATTTAATATCTTTAGTAGTAAGAACTAAAGCATAAAAAAAGTAATAAGCATAAGTAGCAATACAAGCTTCTATTAATTCAAATCTAAAATTATTAATAACTAAAATATTTCCTTCTAACAAAGGTTTATATAAATATAATAAAAAAAAGCTTCCATAAATTGTTAAAGGAGTCAATATAAAAGAGAATATTTGAATAGGCAATAGTAAAAGCAACCATCTAATAATAAATGAAGTATAATAATTCATAATCTTATTAAATTTCTTCAATATAAAATAATTATGTTTTTATAGTGTAAAAACTAAACAATTAAAATGAAAAAATCAATTATTATAGTCTCTTTAGCATTATTGTTAGTAATTTCTATATTTTTTGATGTTCAAATAGCTCAATCAGTTTCCAAGCTCCATACTCCCTTATTAATAGATTTCATGAGACTAATCTCTTTCATAGCAGATCCAATTTCAATTTCAATAATTTGTATCTTACTATTTGCAATTCCTAAAAAGAAAAGAGAATATCTTCCAATAATGGCATTAACCTTGTTATTATCAACAATAATAACTTATGGTCTAAAATTCCTAGTACTAAGACCAAGACCAAACTTCTTAGACATTCTTCATCTAGACTCTTACTCGTTTCCAAGTGGTCATGCTTTGTTCGTATTTGTACCATTAGTTCTAATTTCCAAAAATTACCCCAAATTAAAGTGGATTTGGCTAGGTTTAGCAGTATTAACTATCCTCTCTAGAGTATACTTAGGTGTACACTTCCCATCAGATGTTATAGGTGGAGCACTACTAGGTTATTTACTTGGAATTGGGGTTTTGTATGCTTATAAGGGCGAAATAGCCTAATCTAAGGTATTACTACCAAAAGCTTTAAATAACAGTTGTGACTGTCCAATAATAACACTTTTAGGGGGAAAAACAATGAAAAGAAGCTTATTATTTATTGCGTTATTATCAATAGTATTTATTATAGGATCTTTAGCTGTAAGTGCAGCTCCAGTAATAATTGGTCCAACTTCTGTAACAGTTGAATCAGGTGAAGAAAATAATATTCTAAATTTAATATTACAAAACAATGAAACTACTCCTTTAAACAACATAGTTGTAACATTAGTAGGTTTTGATTTTGAAGATGATGATGGGGATAGAGTAAATCCCTTCGTAACACTTAATGCAAATTCTTTAGGTTCACAAGCATCAACTAATTTAACATTAAGATTTGATGTAGAAAATGGTTTTGATGCACAAAGATTAGAAGGTACGCTAAGAGTTCAAGCTACTGGTTTTGATGTAAACAATTCATTAAGATTAGATGTACAACCTTTAGCTTGTCAACCAAATGCAAGAACTAGAGATCTTAGACTTGATGAAATAGATCAACCAGATGACGGAGATGATTTCGAACCTGGTGATGAAATAAATGTTCAATTTGATATTAACAATGATGGTAGCGATGATATCGATGTTAGAATTGAAGCAATCTTATACAATCCAGATAATGGAAGAGTAGAAGATTCATTTAAAGATACTGAAAACATAAATGAAAATGATGAACAAACAGTTGAATTCAAATTAGAAATAGATACTGATATTGATGAAGATCTTGAACTTTACATAAAAGTATTTGATGATGATGACGATCTTCAATGTGATTCACAAAAAGTTGATATAAATATAGACAAGCCAGATCATAAAATTACAGTAGAAGATTATTCATTATCACCAACAACTGTAATGTGTGGTGAAAGAGTATCAGGTAGCGCTTTACTTACAAATGTTGGTAGAGAAGACGAATTTGTTACTTTTGAAGTAGAAGCTACAAGTTTAAATTTAAGAACAACTTCAGAAAGATTTGAATTAGAAAATGGAAATAATGATGACAGTGAAAGACAAGTATCTGTTGCATTTAATATTCCATATGATGCAAGAGCTGGAAATCATAATGTATTATTAAAAGCAAAATACGAAGGTAGAGAAACATCAATTCCTGTTCAATTAACTGTAACAGAATGTAGATCACAAGCTGGTAGCACAGGAAATACAAGTACAGGAACTACTACTCAACCTATACAAGGTAATGCTAATACACAACCACCAGTAACTGGTGCTGCAACATACACACAAAAAGATGTATTTGATATATTTAACTCATCTGATGGAATACCAACAGGATTTTGGATTGCTTTAGATGTAATAATTGCAGTATTAGTACTAGGGCTTATAATCTGGTTATTCAGCAGAAGAAGAAATTAAGCTGATTAAACCTTTCTTTTTTATTTTTAAATTTTATTCTATTTTATAATATTTTTTAGCAGATTCAATATTTCTAAGAAAGTCATATTTAGCTAGAAGATCAGTAAAACTTCTTATTCCTTCTTTATCTAATCTTTTAACATCAAATAAAACAGTATCAAATTTATTTGCCAAATCTAAATTTCTTTGAATTAATCCAGGATTATTATTTGTAGCGTCAACTAAGCCATCATCTGAAGAGTTAGCAACATAAACCATTGTTTCTTTTCCCATTAATTGATTTATAGCTAAAAGATTATGTCCATCAATTGCAATATAATCCTTACCATATCTTCTAACAAAAGGTGAAGGAGGTAGTTTACTTTCCATATTATTAAAATAACAACGCAAAATATGGCCAACTGTATCTTCTTTTAGAAAATCTTGCGAAGGAATAATTCTCCTAGATGGTAAAACAAGAAATTGACCCATAAAAGAAAGCACTAGTTAATGAATAAAAACCTTTTTATTTTCTTAAATTGTTCTTATTTTATGGGTTTTAATGAACAAGTCTGGGAATTATGTAAAAGTATACCTAAAGGTAAAATTTCAACATATAAAGAGGTTGCAATAGCATTAAACACTAAAGCTTACAGAGCTGTAGGAAATGCTTTAAACAAAAATCCATATGCACCTATTGTTCCTTGTCATCGAGTAGTTTCTTCTGTAGGACATTTGCATGGTTTTGCTTATGGCTTAAAAGCTAAAAAAGAAATCCTAGAAAAAGAAGGAATTAAAATAAAAAATAACAAAGTCTTAGACTTTGAAAAAGTTCTTTACAAATTCAAATAAGTATATACACTATAGAAAGTACTTACGCAATGTATAAGCTATTTTCAAATTAGACTTCTAATTATGAAAACCATGCTAATAATAATCGCAACCTTAATCTTAGGAACATTTCTAACTTACTTTACTTTTAGCAATTATATTAAAAATGATCAAATTGCTGAAGACAAAACAGAAAAAAGTCAGAAACACATTCAAAGTACAAATAAAAGGATCTCGACTAAAAATTCTCAAGAAATAAAAATTTCTGAAAAAGAACTAAAAAATTTAATTTCTAAAACACCTGCTTTTAATGATTTTCCAGAAAAAGGAAAAATAGGAGTACAATTTTTTGATGGAAATGGAAAAGAAATGAAAGATCAAATGTTTTTAATAACTAAAAATGAAGTTAAGAAAACAGATATTTCAAATGCAGATTTTATAATTTTAACTGGAAATTATTGGATTCCAGATATTAAGAAAAGTAATGATTTCTGTGAAGTTATGAAAGAAATAAAAGAAAAACAAGATTATAGAATTAAAAGAAATATTGGAGTTTTAGAAGCAGGAATGAAATACAAAAGTTTGATGAAATATCAAGATTGTTTTAATTAATTATTCAAGTTCTTTCTTTAAAATTTTATGAGCTTCATTTAATTTCTTAAATTTCTCAGTACTTCCATTTGGCATATCTGGATGAGCGTCCTTTGCCATAGTTTTATATTGTTTATCTATAATTAACATATCTTTTTCATTTTCATCTAAATTTAAATATTCTCTAGCTTCTTTTCTTTTTTCAACTAACTCAGAGTCTTCTTTAAAATCAAAAATAAACTCTTCCATAGTTTTACTTTTATCTAAAATATTACTTGCTTCAATTTCTATAAGTTTAGAAACAACTTGTAAATTATCAACATATCTTGCTTGTCTATCATAACTATAATAACATCTAGAACCGTTTAGATACCAAAAAACCTCAACACCTTTTTTTACTAAAGGAGAAGGTTCTTCTTTTAATTTAATAAAATCTTGATGAACACCTATCTTTCTTAAATGAAAAATTATTTTATTTCTAAAAAGATCTGCATACCTATTAGCTGAACCAGTAACAAATTTTACTTCAAATTCATTTCCTTTTAAGTTTATTTTTACCATTTTATACTATAAAATTTTGTAATTACCCACTTTATAAGTCTTACTATTTTAATCTCTAATTGGTAGTAACAGAATTAATAAAACACAATACCATTTAGTTTTAGAACAAAAAGAATAGCAGCAACTAATAAAAGTACAAACATCCAAAAAGTTACTTTCTTCTCATTTAATTTTATAGATAATTTACTAAAGAATTCTGCAGTAAATGAATAGTTATAATTTTTAGGATCAAAAAATGAATATCCTCTAAAATATTGCATAAGTGTACTTAAAAAACAAATAGCGTATATTCTGTCTCTAAGTTTAAAAGTCCAAATAGCTCCCCAAATAAAATACAATAAAAATATTACTAATATATAAAAAAAATGAAATTCAATTACACCAGGCCATATTGAAGATGGAATTAAAAACATACCATAAATACCTAAAACTATTATTGTGTGTATAAAAAATAATATATTTACTAAAGTCTTTTTTGTTTTCATATGAATATTAAGCGTGGGGGGTGCTATAGGTCTCATCGATAAAGCGTTATCTTATATTAAGCTTAAAATTAGTAAATCTTTATAAGTATTTATAGTTTTTAGTTTATACTATGAAATTGCAGAAAATTAATACAAAAGATGGTCGAGAAGTTTTCTCAATCACTCTACCAATTCAACTTGTTAGGGCTAAAGGTTGGCAGAAAGGTGATGAGCTTAAAGCCTTAATTAACA
>DATDZB010000013.1:0-48259 GCA_035288845.1 Candidatus Nanoarchaeia archaeon
CTTTTTTGAAATGTGGTATTCTTTTATCTTTGATAACTTCTTGGGCCACAAATTGTACCAATTTATTTCTATTTTCTATGTTGTCTTCCATAGTTTCATTCATATAAACTTCATAACCATAACCTCTAATTCTAGATCTTAATGCTGGATGTGTTTTTTCTATAGTATCTAAATTTCCAGCTGCAATTAGAACAAAATCGCATGGAACTGCTTCTGTAGCTACCATTGCTCCAGAAGATCTTTCTGATTGACCTGTAATTCTATATTTTTTTTCTTGGATAGCAGTTAATAATTCTTGTTGTGAATGGTGTTCTAAAATAGAAATTTCATCTATGAAAAGAACTCCACCGTTTGATTTATGTATCATTCCAGCAGTTACTCTTTCGTGTGCTGGCGTTCCTAAGCCACCTGATTGCAATGGATCATGTAGTACATCTCCTAATAGTGCTCCTGCATGTGCTCCTGTTCCATCAATAAATGGGGCTGTTTTTTGATCTATATTACTTATCAATAACTTGGGAATTTTGAATTTTTGAGTTCCTACTCTTTTATTTAAATTTAAAAAAATCATGAAAGCTACAAAAAAAATCATAGAACCAATAATTGAAGCTGCTGCTAAAATATCACCATATTCTTTTCTAATCCACCAGGGTGTTGCTAAAGTAATTAATAAAACAACAAAAAGTAAAATGTTTACATTTCTATTTGAAGTGTTGGCTTGAATTTTTAATTTTGTTACTAATTCTTTTCCTTTGCCTTTGGGCATTACTCTAATTAATGGATTGTTTTCGTCTTGCTCATTTGGTAAGGAAAGAATGTCTACTAATTTTGTGGTTGGTAAAAGTTCTGCTAGTGCTTGTCCTAGTAGGGATTTTCCAGTTCCTGGTTCTCCTATAAGAAGAACGTGTCTTCTTTGTTTTGCTGCTTTTTTTATAATTGTTAGGCCTTCTTCTTGTCCAATTATTTGGTCGGTAATATTTTTAGGAACGTCAATTTCCTCTGTTGTTTTATATTCTAATATTTTTTTATCTTTAGGCATATAGAAGAGTAATAAGGAAAAGCTTTAAAGTATTTCCATTAGAGAATATATTTTTTTATAAAATTTCTTCTTCAGCTACAACGATGAAGTCGCCTTGTGCTACTACAGCTGAGAACGGAACTAGAACTTCTCCTGCTTTTGTTTTTTCTAAATCTAGGCCTTCGCAATATCCCGTTGTATTTTTTAAAGATAGTTGAAGAATTTCGCCTGTTCTTATTTCGAAAATAATATTACTTACTTCACCAAAAACCTTTCCATTCTTAGTTACTACTTTTTTTCCAATAAGTTGACGAGAATATTTTTTATCATCCATTTTTTACCACTTTTTATATTTGCTTTAAACTTATTTATAAACTTTTATCTTTTTCAATACTTATTAAGTAGTTATCTTGAATTTTGATTGAAGTTTTTAGTTTTTGATTTTAACCTTTGTTTCCTTTGGCCCACCCCCTGCGATTTCTTCTGGAAGTTGTTATTTGTGTTTATTGCATTTGGAAAGGTTTTTGGCTTGTGTTGTGTTTGTTTTCCTCTTTTTTTGTGTTTTTGTGTGCTTTTCGTTGATTTTATTATAAATTTTTCTATTATCTATTATATATGTTATATCTTATCTTTTTCTTTCCATGCGAAGTAGAGGCGTTATCCTTCTCCAGTAATTGCTATGTTTTTTATTTAGTTATATTGTATATATTCCATTTGAAGTAGTGGTGTAGGTGTGTATTTTACAACACGAAAATATTTATATAAAAAATTTAATTTGAAGGGGTGTGAAAAAAGTGGTTGAATTAGTAAGTTTTTTTCAAGGTTATTTAGATAAAGAACCTTTATTTGTGAATAAAAAGGTTTTGCAGTCGAGTTATACTCCTGAAAATCTTTCACATAGGGACGAACAAATAAAAGCAATAGCAGGAATACTTGCGCCTTCTTTAAGAATGGACAAACCATCTAATATGTTTTTATATGGAAAAACAGGAACTGGAAAAACAGTTGTTACTAAATATGTTCTTTCTCAGATTGCTGCAGTCGCTAAAGAAAAAAATCTTAACATTCAAATCATTTACTTAAACTGCAAATTAAAAAGGGTTGCAGACACAGAATATAGGTTATTTGTTCAATTAGCTAGAGAACTTGGTAAAGAAATTCCAGCTACAGGACTACCAACAGACGAAGTTTATAAAATCTTTTTAAAACACATTGATTCAGATAATAAATTGATTATTTTGGTTTTAGACGAAATAGACCAACTAATTAAAAAAGCAGGAGATGAAATTCTTTATAATTTGACTAGAATAAATTCTGAGTTAAAAAACGTAGAACTTACAGTTATTGGAATTTCTAATGATTTATTATTTATGGATGAAGTAGATCCGAGAGTAAAAAGTTCTTTAAGTGAAGAAGAATTAGTTTTTCCCCCTTACAACGCAATACAAATTCAAGATATCCTTAGAGAGAGGAGCACGATTGCATTTAGGCCAGATATTGTTAAAGAAGGAGTTATTGAGAAGTGTGCAGCTTATGCTGCAAGAGAACATGGAGATGCAAGGCGAGCACTAGAATTATTAAGGGTGGCTGGTGAATTAGCTGAAAGAAAAAATAAACAAATAATTACAATTGAAGATATAGATGAAGCTGAAGAAAAAATTGAGAGAGACAAAGTCTTAGATATTGTACATACACAGCCAAAACAATTTCAACTTACTTTGCTTTCAATTTTTGATGTTTGTAATCTTTCGGCAGGACCAATGTTTACTGGAGATATATATGAAGTCTATAAAACTTTTTGTTCTAAGGTGGCTTTGAAGCCTTTAACACAAAGGAGGGTTTCAGATATTATTGCAGAACTAGACATGCTTGGGATTATTAATGCTAGAGTTATTTCAAAAGGAAGATATGGAAGAACAAGAGAAATTAGGTTGGGAATCCCTGCCTCTACAGTCCCAACTATAAGACAGACGTTGAGTGAGAGTCTTGGAATATGACAGACAAATCAGAAACAGTAAATTATTTTTTGGATAAAGGTTTTTTAGTTAGTCCTACTTTTTTTAAAAATTTAGATTCTGATTTTGATAATTCTAATTTTTTTAATGCTTTAAATAAAAAAACCCTTTCTAAACCTCTTATTTTAAATGAAGATCTTCTTGATTATATAAAATTAAATAAATTATTAGATTTTAATTGGGTTGATTTTGATAGAGCCAGAGTAATGTATGAAAAAAATATTGGTTCCTTTCTTTATTCAAAGTTTAGAGATTTAATTTCTGTTAATTTTCTTTCTGAAAATAAAAACTCACAAGGGACTGTTGCAATACAAGAAGTTATACAAGAAAAAAAACAAATTATTCAGGAGAGTAAAGAGCAAGATGGGAAAGTTAATATTTTATTTTCCTATGAGGAAAAAAATAAAAAAAGAGAAGTTCAAGATTTTGTGAAACATTTTAAAGCAAGATATGAATCTATTAAAAAAATTCTTTACTCTAGACAAGAATTAAAAGAAAGTGTTTCTATAGCTAGGCTTGCTAGAAAATCTGAAGGAGAATCTACTTGCATCATTGGTGTTGTTTTAGAAAAAGAAATTACTAAAAATAATAATTATATTTTTACTTTAGAAGATCCAACTGGAAGTTTTAAAGTTTTAATTACTAAATCTAGAGAAGAACTTTATAATGTTGCTAGAGATCTTGTTCACGATGAAGTTATTGGTGTTACAGGTGTTATAGGTAATAATATTTTATTTTGCAATAACATTTATCTTCCTGAAATTCCAATAAATAACGAACTTAAGAAATCTCCTGATGAGGTTTATGCTGTTTTTATCAGCGATGTTCATTTCGGTATTAAAAACTTTTTAGCTGGAGATTTTATGAAATTTATTATGTGGCTTAAAGGAGAATATGGAACTGAACAACAAAAAGATGTTGCCAGTAAAGTGAAATATTTATTTGTTACTGGAGATGTTGTTGAAGGCGTAGGAATTTACCCAGGACAAGAAGAAGATTTAGCAATTAAAGATATTTATGCACAATACGATGAAGCAACAAGATATTTTAAAATGATTCCTGAACGCATTAAGATTATTATTTGTGCTGGCAACCACGATGCAATAAGAATAGCTGAACCCCAACCTATTTTTGATAAAGATCTTTCTAAAGGATTTTTTACAATTCCAAATATGATTCAAGTAAGTAATCCGGCAATGGTTAATATTCATTCATCAGATGGATTTCCAGGATTTAATGTTTTAATGTATCATGGTTTTAGTTTTTTTTATTATGGAGATCAAGTTCCAAGTATTAGAGAAAAAGGCGGAATTGCTAGGTGTGATCTTATAATGAAATATTTATTGCAGAAAAGACATTTAGCTCCAAGTCACGGTTCTAATTTATATGTTCCTGATGAACAGGAAGACCCTTTAGTTATTGAAAAAGTTCCAGATATTTTTGTTTCTGGGCATGTACATCAAATTACTGTTGGGAGTTATAGAAATGTTTCTTTAATCAATAGTTCTTGCTGGGTTGTACAAAGTGAAGATAATGCTAAAAGGGGAATGGTTCCACACCCTTCTAAAATTCCAATAATTAATTTAAAGACTAGAGAGGTTCGTATTATGAATTTTTTAGACGATGAAACTAAAGTTTTATTTAATGAGAGACAAGGATTAATATGACTGCAACAAGTGAAAAAATTAAAAAATATTTTGATGATTTAGATATTGGCACTAAAGAATGTTATGCTGTTGCTAATAAAGCTAGAGAAAAAGGTTTTGACCCAGATGTACAAGTTGAGATTCCTTTAGCTAGAGATATGGCAGAACGTGTAGAGGGTTTAGTTTCTGTTGCTGCACCACAAATTAAAGGTTCTGGATTAAGCCAGAGAATTAAAGATCTTGAAAAAATACATGGGAGTCAAAACTGGAGAATTGCTTTTTTAATTTCCGAAGAAGTTGCTAGACAAAATTTTTGTAAATTTAAAGACGAGAAAGAAGCTATGGAAATTAGTTTGAGAGTTGGATTAGCATATATTACAAATGGAGTTGTTTCTAGTCCTTTAGAAGGTTTTGTTAAATTGGAACTAAGAGATAGAAAAGATGGAAAAGGAAAATATTTTGCTTTATTTTTTGGTGGACCAATAAGAAGTGCTGGGACTACTGCAACTTGTATTTTTGCTGCAGTGTGTGATTATGTTAGAATGAAAATGGGTTATCAAGTTTATGATCCAGATGAAAATGAAATTAACAGAACTTTTAGTGAATTAGAACATTTTCATGATAGAATTACTAATTTACAATATCTTCCTACTAAAAAAGAAGTTGATTTTTTAACAAAATATTTGCCTGTTCAAATTGAAGGTGATGCTAGTGAAAAAATAGAAGTTCCAAATTATAAGGACTTGCCTAGGGTAAGTACAAATAATTTAAGAAATGGTTTTTGTTTAGTTATGGCTGAAGGACTTGCTCAGAAATTTGCTAAATTTTGGGGTAAATTTTCTAAATGGTATAAAGAAATTGGAATGGATCATTGGATATTTTTAGAAGAATTTGTTGTGTTACAAAAAGAAATTAAAGCACATGGTAAATCTAAATCAAAAGGCGATGGTGCTAAAATTAGTCCTGATTATACTTTTATTAAAGACCTAGTTGCTGGAAGACCTGTTATTGGACATCCTTTAGCTTCTGGAACTTTTAGAATTAGACTTGGAAGAGCAAGAACTTGTGGTTTAAGCGATGATGCAATTAGCCCTACTACTATGGTTATGTTAGATGGTTTTATTGCATATGGCACCCAGTTGAAAACTGAAAGGCCTGGAAAGAGCACTGTAATTAGTAGTTGTGATATTATTGAGGGACCAATTGTAAAATTAAAAAATGGAGATGTTGTTTTTGTTGAAAGTGAAGAACAAGCAAAAACAATTCATAAAGATGTTGCTGAAGTTATTTTTTTAGGAGATATTTTAATTAATTATGGTTATTTTTTAAATAGGAGTCATATTCTTGCTCCTGTTGGTTATAATGAAGATTGGTGGGCACTTGAATTAGAAAAAGCTGCTGGTGAAGAAAAAGATAAATATAAAGAAATTATTGCTTACCCTAATAATCTTAAATTAAGTTTTGAAGAATTATTTAATCTTTGTAAAAAATATGAAGTTCCTTTATACCCTAAGTTTACTTATCATTGGAATGATTTAAGTTTAGAACAATTTAAGGAATTAATTGATTGGTTTGAATTTATTGTTGTTAAAGAAAATAAACTTATTTTACCTATTACTAAAGATGATCCTAAAAAAAGATATCTAGAACTGATTGGGTTGCCTCACCAACATGTTGCTGGTGAATATTTAGTTATTGAAGGAAAATGGGCTGATGCTTTTAAAGTTTCTTTAGGTTTTTATAATTCTGATTTAGATTTAGATAAAATAAAAAATAGTTTTGAGGGTGCGACTAGTGTTTTAGATATTTTAAATAAAATTAGTGATTTAAAAATTAAAGATAAATCTGGTTTGTACATGGGTTCTAGAATGGGAAGACCTGAGAAAGCAAAAATGAGAAAATTAACTGGAAGTCCACATGCTTTGTTTCCTGTTGGAAAAGAAGGAGGAAGATTAAGGTGTTTTCAAGCTACTTTAGAAGCAAACAAAGTAACTGCAGATTTCTCTATTAATTTTTGTGATGCTTGTAAAAAAGAAACAGTTTATAGTAGGTGTCATATTTGTAATGGTATTGTTATTCCTCTATTTTTTTGTAAACAATGTGAAGATAAAACTGGAAAATGTGGGCACCCAATAATAAAAAAATATAAAAATATTTCTTTGAATATCAGAGAATATTTCGATGATGCTTTAAAAAAATACGGTGCTAATAATTATCCTGAGCTGATCAAAGGTGTTAGAGGAACGAGCAATAGTGAACATATTCCAGAACATTTATTGAAGGGTATTTTGAGAGCTGTCAATGATATTTATGTAAATAAAGATGGAACAACAAGATATGATATGACTGAGATGAGCTTAACACATTTTAAACCTAAAGAGATTGGTACTTCTGTTCAAAGATTGATAGAAATGGGATACACTCATGATGTTTATGGTAATGAACTAATTAATGATGATCAGATTTTAGAATTAAGATGTCAAGATTTAGTTTTACCTAGCTGCCCAGAAAGTACAGATGAAGGAGCAGATTTTGTTTTGTCTCGTGTTGCTAATTTTATAGATGACTTACTTGAGAAACTTTATGAAATGCCAAGATTTTATAATTTAAAAAATAGAAGAGATTTAGTTGGTCATTTGGTTGTTGGTTTAAGTCCTCATACTGCTGCAGGAATTGTTGGAAGAATAGTTGGATTTTCTAAAACCCAAGGTATGTTGGCTAATCCTTTATTTCATAGTATTATGAGAAGAGATTGTGATGGTGATGAAGCAACTGTTATGTTGTTGATGGATGCATTGTTAAATTTCTCGCCTAAATTATTAAGTAATCATAGAGGAGCAACTCAAGATGAGCCACTAGTTTTAACTTCTGTTATTTTACCTACAGAAGTAGATGACATGGTTTTTGATATGGATATTGCTTGGAGATATCCTCTTGAATTATATGAGGCTTGTTTGCAATATAAACCTGCTTCAGAAATTAAAATAAAAACTTTAAAAGAAGTTTTAGGTCAAGAAGGGCAATATGAGGGCTGGGGATTTACGCACGATACTTCTGATTTTAATAAAACTGCTAGATGTAGTTGTTATAAAACCCTACCAACAATGCAAGAAAAAGTTGAAGCTCAAATGGCTTTATGTGAAAAACTAAGAGCTGTAGATCACGATGATGTTGCTAGGTTAATTATTGAAAGACATTTTATAAGAGATATTAAAGGTAATTTAAGAAAGTTTTCACAACAACAGTTCAGGTGTGTTACATGCAATGAAAAATTTAGAAGGCCTCCATTAAAAGGAAGTTGTACTAAATGCAGTGGAAAAATCTTATTTACAATTTCTGAAGGATCTGTTATTAAATATTTAGATCCCAGTTTAAGTTTAATTGCTAAATACAAAATACCTTCTTATCTTGTTCAAACAATAGAACTTGCTAAACAAAGAGTTGAATTGATGTTTGGTAAAGAAAAAGAGAAACAAGAAGGTCTTGGTAAATGGTTTGCTGGTTAAATTAGCGAATAAAGTATTACTGGGAATATTAAACAACCTGTAATATTTATTTTTTCTATATTTAATTTTTCAGTTAATATTCCTAGGCTTGTAGATGTTATTAAAATCAATAATCCTTCTAATCTTGTAATTAAAATTACTAAACTAACTATTAAGAATATTATTATTATATTTATTTTTTTATAATCTAATTTTGTAAATATTTTTATTATTTTTTTAGATAATTTCAAAGCCAAAATTGTACTTATGCTTGTTGTTATTAAGACTACGGCAGTTATTAATATTAAATTTTCTAAACTTATTGTTGTTATTAAATATTGTATTGCAGCAACTGCTCCAGATCTTGTTTTATTTATTGTGTAAAAAGCTATAAAACTTATTATTGTAGCTGAAGAATTTGCTGCATTTGATAAAATAATATATTCTTCTTGATTTTCTACTTTACTTATCTTATTGGAAATTAAAGCTGTATGTGAAGATGTTAAACCTGGAAGAAAGTTTGTAAGAAAGGAAGACATTGCTGTTGTTATGCTATATTTTATTAATTTTAATTTTGATATTTCTATTTTTATATTTTCTTCTTGGTCTGGAATCTTTATTTTATTTTTTATCCCTAATAACAATGCACTAATTCCAAAAACTCCAGATAATAATGGAAGGAGAGGTTGATCCATTGTTTTTATATTAAAAGAAAGTATTCCTAATATTCCAGCTACTAAGAAAAATATTAAAGAATTTATTTTATTTTTTGTTTGTGAAATTATTACGGTTGTTATTACAATTAATATTAATGGAATGTATTCTTTTACTTTTGTATAAATTAAAGGTATTAATTTTATTAAAAAAGGAATTGAAATTGTAGTTATTATTATTCCTAGAATTGCTCCTAATAATCCATAAAGTATTGCTTTCCTTGCTTTTCCTTCTAAAGTTAATTTATGTGCTGGCAATAATGTGCTTAGATTATCTGAATTTGGTATTCCTAAAATTGTTGTGGGGATTATGTCTAATATTGAATGGGTAACTGCCATTGCTGTTATTGTAATTGTAATTGTTAGCGGATCTAGAATTTTTAGTATGTAATAAGAATAAGCAACTATTAATGAAGAAACTAAATTAATATGGATTCCAGGAGTTAAGCCGGTTATTATTCCAAGTAATATTCCTAGAATTATTGCTACAAATATTAAAATAAAATCCATTAATTCTTAATTAATTTTTGTATTTTTATTTAGAACTTATATTTTTTTGAAAAGTTTTCAGAAATTTTGAACTAGAAATTCTATCATTTCTTTATTTTCTGCTAATTGAAAGGATTCTAGAGCATTATTTATTTCTCCTTGTTTTAAAAACTCATCTCCAGTTTTACTTAAACCTTCTTTATTTTGAGAATAGTAAAAGGCTTTAAATGCCATTTCTGGTTTTTTGTCTTCTAAGCAAGTTTTTCCTATTTGGTTTAGTTTATCTTTATTCTTTGTAATTGCAAAAACTTTTATTGCTTCTAAAAAAGATTCTTTAGTTAAATAATTTTCTGCTGTTGTTTCAAATTCTGGAATTAGCTCTTTTGGAATGCTAATTTTTGTAATATCTTGGTTTTGATTTATTAATTCCCGTACTACTAAATTGAAGTCTTCCATGGTTTTGTTTATATTTTCCTTAATATAAAATCTTTTATATTCAAATTAGACTATATTTATGTGGCTGAAAATATTATTTTCGAAAAAAGATTAGATGAGGTTGAATTAATTTCTTTACTTAGAGAGATAAGCTTTAGAGGCTTATATGACGAGAATGGAAACCCCATTAAACCTTATAAAAATGCGAAATTTTCTTTAGTTAAGGTTGTGCCTCCAGAATATCCAACTTCTTATCCTCAAATTATGAGGGATTTCAAATCTAGGCCTTTATTTACTGCACAACCAACAATCTATAAATCTCAGATAGATATGTTAATGCATGTAGATGAATTCTTAAAAACACAAGGTAAAAGAATACATAATCTTGGATTTGAAGCTTTTCAATACGATTGGGAAGGAAGAGGAAGATATCATGTTTTGCCTCCAATAATTGAGAAACATGTTTATGATTTAAATAAAGGATATTTTGATTTGAAAAAAATTGCTTCTAGATTCGAGGGTTGTTATGTTAAAGATGCAATTGGTCAATTACATCCACTTTCTAAAAGATTTATTAGAGATTATTATTTGGATGAAGAAAGTAAAATTTCTTATTTAGATATTTTTAATCATAATGCTTCTCTTATTAATTACGGAATGAGATTTAGTGGAGAAAGTACTTTCTATATTATTTGTGATGGGAGTCATAGAATGGATTTAGCTTTAGAAATTTTAAATGAACCTATAAGTGCAATACTTGTAGAATCAGATGATTTATTGCCTTATTATGCATTTCCAATGCCTTTTAGACCTACAACAAGATTGACAAGTAAAGAAGCTGAAGCTATGTTTCCTAAATTAGAAAGAGATAAAGTTCATTTATTAAATGATCATCTTAAGAAAGTTTTACATTATGATTGGGTTGTTGGGGGCTTGTATGTAAGCAAGTTGAGATCAAATGCAAAAATCCATTAGCGATGAATTATTTAATTCTTTAAAAGAAAATTTGAGTAAATCTTGGATTAAAAATGATAAAAATAAATTTAATTCTTCTAGTGTTGCTATTACTTCTTCAAATAAATATTTTTCAGGATTAGTTGAATCTCAAACTAATTTACTTGATATTACTTCTGAACATGCTTCTTTAGTTTTAGCAATTTCTAATAAAGATGCTTTTGTTAATTCTGTTATTAGTTTGGTTTCTGGTGAATTTATTTTAAACCCTTTAATTGTTAAAATTCTTTGTGATCATGTTAGAAGAACAGGTGTTAAATTGAGTTATTCTGTTTTTGATTTATATAAGAATAATTTATTTTATTGTGAAGATATTATGGAATTATATTATAAACCTCCTGTTGATGTTCTTGAAAAAATTAAAGATTGGAAATTTCGTAATAATTTTATTTATTATGATTTAACTAAAGATCTTGCTAAACAACTTAAAGAATGTGCTTTGCTTGGAACAGAAACACATTTTTCTTCTTCGAGTAAATCACTTTATGGTGCTTCTATTTTAGTTGGAAATAAAATTTATTTTGCTGGTGTTCATAGTAGTTTTGATAAAAGATTAAATTTACATGCTGAAATGAGTGTTTTTTTATCTGCTTTATCTGATGGAAATACTTCTATTGAAGCTCTTGGAATTGTTAGTACTAAATTTAAAAATGATATTGCACATGTTTGTGGTTGCTGTAGACAATTTTTATCTGAAATACAAAACAAAAATGGAATTTCTATTGAAGTTTATTGTTTTTCTTATGAAACTGAAAACGTTTTTAAAATAAAATTAGAAGATTATTTTCCTTATGCTTGGGATCATAAATTTACACATTAATACTTTTATTAAAAATTAACAAACTTTCCATCATCCAAATGTCTAACATCTTTTACTTGAGGCCCCACATAATTCCCTGTTGCATATCTCATTAAATCTGCTGCTACTTTTACTAAACCCCCTTCCATTATCATATCGTCACCACTTATATTTGCTGTTCTAATTTGATCTGAAGTTATTATTCTTACATTTGTATGGGGGCCGGGATTTCTTATAGCATCATATAATTTATCTAGGCCTT
Organism: Candidatus Nanoarchaeia archaeon; assembly: GCA_035288845.1. Lineage (GTDB taxonomy): Archaea > Nanobdellota > Nanobdellia > SCGC-AAA011-G17 > GW2011-AR18 > JAGVZM01. Next base: position 11,877 of record DATDZB010000013.1, read on the forward strand.
CTCTTGCTACTTTTATATTTCCACTAAACATCTCAAACGCATAACGAGTCATTTCATTTCCTTGACCTGCTCTTGTAGTTTCTTTTTCTACAATAACTGCAATTGGATCTTTATACTCCACATCTATTCTATAGCCTTTTAATACTGCTGTTTCTTCTTTACCTAATTCGCCTCTTATTTCTCTTGTTGGATCTAATTCTCTTTGTACTCTTTTGAAATACCAATCTTCAAATTCTGCTTGCCTGTCTGGAGAGAGCTTCATTCTAAGATCTCTTTTATCTGGTTTTTCTAATTCTGCACCCAAACTTAATAAGAAAGGCTCTGCTTCTATATCATATCTAAAAGCTCCACCAGGTAAACTATAAACTGATTGAGCTGGCTTTGACCTATTTCTATTTCTTACAACTAAAATTCCATCATCAAGTGTAAGAACACCAAAACCATTACAACTTACTCTTCTTTTTTCTTCACCCATAAATTTTTGAGTTTATTTTACTTTAAAAAGATTTATGTTTTACTAATATATTAATTTGAATTATTATGTCTATTGTTGCATAATCTTTAAGAATGATTAATTTACTTTACTATTATGAAATTTCCTTTAGTTGAATCTTTTCTTTTAATGCCTGATGAAGGCAAAAATGGTAATCTTGCTATTTGTACAAATACTTTAGCTCCTGGAATGGTAATCAATGAAGTTCCTTTAGATAAAAGAAGTAATTTATCTGTTCTAGGCAGCTTAGTTGTTAGTAGAGATGGTGCTGAGAGGATGATTGTTAATTCTTTAGTTCATCCACATTTGCAATATATTATTTTATTTGGAGAAGAAACTTTAAGTTTTAAACCAAGTACAAATTTACTGCTTGCTTTAATGAATGGTTATAACTTAGAGCAAAAAGGAAATCAAATTATTAATGGCAAAGGCGTAGCTCATCATTATCCAAGTATTTCTAAGGAATTATTGAATAAATTTAGAGAAACAATTACAGTTATTCCTTTTTATACTTCTCATGGAGATCAAGAAGTAATTTCTAATTATATGGCTTGGTTAAAACCACAAATTCCAGAGGATGTTTTTAATTTTGTTATAGGTGTTCATGCTAAAGGTAAAATTTATTATGATTCCTTAGTTAAATTAATAGATTTAATTTCTAAATTGCCTGTTAAGCAATCAGAGACAATAGTTTTAGATGCAAAAGAATTTCAACATTTGCAACCACCTGTAATTGTTTTAGAAGATTTCGAGAAGAAAAATGTAGTTCCATTTTTAGTTAGCAAATCTGGAAGTAATATTAAAATTGATTTAGATATTGGAGATGACTCTTTTACTATTTCTGGAAATGATGGGTTCCTGATTGCTTATTCTATTATGGATTTTATGAATAAAAATAATTTAATTTTAAGCAATGAAAATCAATTATTACTTGGAGCTGAAATTTCTAGAATTGAAGTTGAAATAAAAAATGATGTTCCTTCTGAATCTTTTATTATTTCTCAAATTAGAAATTCAAGTAGAAAAGAAATTCCTTTAGCTTCTCGTACTTTATTAAAGCCAGATAGTTTATTTTATTATAAGGTTACTTTGAAAGATGGTTTTGTTTCTGTCCAAAGTTTAGCTCATGATACTTGTACTTCTGTTTTTGATTTAAGAGCTAAATCTTTAATGCCTATTATTAATAAGTTAGTTGAAGAGGATAGATTTGAAGATTATGAACAAAGAATTTTACACAGATTAGATACTGGAATTGAAGTTGGAAGAGCTATGGTTGCTTTGAAAACAGGAAATAGTTATTTCCAAGATTTTAGAAATTTATTTTCCATAAACACTGATAAATATAATTTATTTATTTTAGAAGCTGATTCTTTTTTAGGCAATCATCAAAAAATAATTACTAAACTTTATACAAATGGATTGACCATGCAACATCCAGATACACATAAAGGAACAATGAGGTGCGGTGGTGTTTTAGCTATTTATAGAAATTCTGGTGAATCTTTGAAAACTTTACCTGCTCTTTATAGCAGTGGCAGTCAAGGCGTAGAAGCTATGAGGGAAGAATACAAAAAGAATTTACTTGATTTTGATAATTCTGGAACTTATACTTATGGAAGCAGGACTAGGGCACATTTTGGTAGAGATCAATTATTGGATGCAGTTACTTATTTGAAGAAAAATCCAAACAAACCTTATGTTATACAAAGATTTGATTATGTTGAAGACATGGGTGTTTTTGAAACTCCAATTAAAGATGATAAAGGAAATGTTATAAGAACTAGGATTGAAGCTACACATGATCCTTGTTTAAGCCATGATATTTATTTTATTTCAAATAATAAATTATATTGTTTTCATATTGCAAGAGCACATAATATTGTAAATGCTTATCCAGAAAATATTTTTGGACTACATGATGCTTATGATTCTTTTATTTCTAAAGAATTAGGAATTCCTTTAGGAGATATGTTTATGCTTTCTAGTAGAGCAAATATTTTATTATTGACTGAAGAACAAAAAGCTAAAAGGTTAATTGCTGAACCAGCTAAGCCTGTTGGATTATTAGATAATTCTATTGGTCCTTATAATTTACTTAATAACTCAAACGCTAAAGGTGTTGGTTATGCAGAATTAAAATTAATTAAAAATGAAATCAGACCTGATCATCCTTGTTTAGATGTTTTGGAAAATTATTCTGGTGTTAATTTAATTTCTAAAGCTGCAAATTATTTGAAGACTAGAGGAATGGATCATAACAATCCAGTTATTGGAAGCTATAATCCTAAAACTGGTGAATTAAATGAAAGCAATAGGCTGATTTCTTTGCAATGTAATGAAAGAGCTAAGAAATTACAAGTTACTGCTGTTTTCTTGAATGGAAGTAAAGAAACTTTACAAAATGATATTGAACTTTGCAATTACATTGCTACACAATTTGGAATTATTACAAATAGAGAATTAGACAATTTATTTTTATTTTATGTTCCTATGGTTTAAACTATGTTTGACAAAGAAAAAGTTAAAATTATTGGATTTGATTTAGATCAAACTTTGTATCCGAAATCTCCTGTCATAGATGAAGAGATTCAAAGATATGTTCATTATAAAATTTCTGAATTTAGGAAATGTTCAATTGAAGAAGCTAAAACCTTATTTTATTCTTATTATCCTGGAATTAGTGGAAGAAAAACTTTAATTAAATTAGGATTTCCTGAAGAAATTGCTGGAAATGTTGTTCAAGAAGCATTAGAAAAAGCAGATATTGCTAAGTTTTTAATTCCTAACCCTCAAGTTTTAAAATTATTACAAGATTTAAAATTAAAATATCAAAAAATTGCTTTAATTACTGGATCTGAAATTAATATTGTTAGAAAAAAACTTGAATCTTTAAAATTACCTTTAGATTTATTTTATTTAGTTATTACTGGAGAGATTTCTAAATCTGATGGAACAGCATATAAACAATGGTTAGATAAACATACAGAACTTAAAAATTATAATTTTTTATATATTGGAGATAGAAGAACTATTGATGCAGATGTTCCCTTATCTTTAGGAATACAATCTATTCTTGTTAATGTTAAAGAAGAAGAAAATGACCTAGATATTCCTCAATTGAAAAATCTCTTTGAGCTAAGACAACTTTTATTATAATTTAATCTATATTGGATAATTTTATATATTCTTTATGTTTAATTAGTTTTATGAAAGCTAAAAAATTTGTTCTTATCTCTTTGATTTTAATCTTAGTTTCAATTTTATTATTTTCTTGTAGTAGTGATGACTCTAAGCAAGATTCTAGTGATTCTACTATAAATAATAAGAATTCAAATGTTCAAAATAATGAAGGTCAAGTTTCCGAGAAAAGGAACTTTATAGAAATTATAAATAGAGTTATTCTTGGTCGTGACTCTAATAGTGATAATACTAACGATGAAGAAATAGAAAATAACGACGATTCAGATAGTGAATCAAGCGATTCTAGTTCTGATGAAGGAGATTCTGAAGATGTTGCTCCAAATATTGTTAGGCCAAGAAATAATGGTGACTCTGCTGGTGTTACAGATGCTAGTGCTGTTTTTAAAGTAGCTAATTTAGGTTTACCACAATTAGGTGTTTCTTTTCAAGATCCCACATTTGGAACTAATTTAATTAGATTAGGAAATGCAAAACCTGGTGAAATGTTTAGACATGAATATTCACAATTACAAGCATTTAATGCTGATAGCAGCCTTGTTTTAATAAATACTGGAGATGGCGCATTTGAAGTTTATGATATTAATAACTTGGAAAAAGTTTTTGCTATTAATTTTCCAGTTAATGCATTAAGATGGGATCCAGTTAATCCTAATGAGTTAATTCATTTTGATGAAAATGGAGATGCTAATAGTAATGGAAATGTTAAGGTGGTTTTACAAAAAACAAATGTAAGGACAGGAAATACAAGAGACATTTTTACTTTCCCAGAAACTTATGTTAGAGTTGCTGGACCTCAATCTTGGGAAGAACCATCTAGAAATGCAAAATGGACTGCTGCTTACTTAGTTAGAACTGATGGACAGTATGATATTGTTTCTGTTGATATGCAAAATGGGAAAATGGGTGCAGTATTAACACAAGCAAGCGGTTATGGTAGAAATACTGGAAGCTGTAGAGAGGCTGCTGACTTAGCTTATGAACCAAATTGGGTTGCTGCTTCTCCTTTAGGAAATTATTTAGTTGTACAATGGAATAGAGATGGATTAGGTGCTTGTGAAGGTGTTGAAGTATTTGATATTAATAATGGAAGGTTTATTGCACATGTCGCAGCTAGCAGAGCACATAGTGATATGGGATTAGATACTGATGGAAGTGAAATTTATGTTACTGTAAATTTCAAAAATGATCTTTTAATAACTAAAACTAAATTCCCTGGAAAAACAAATTTTGAAACTCCAGAAACAGCTTATGAACAAATAATTTTAAGCCCTGGATGGAATCATATGGACCATATTTCTTGTCAAGGACCTAAAGGACTTTGTGTAGTTTCTGCTGGTTATCCAGAGAATAATAATGATGAATCATTTAATGGAGAAATTTATATGATTTATACTTCAGGAACTGCAGCAGATAATAGAGAAAATGCAAATGCAAAAGTAAGAAGATTAGCACATCATAGATCTACTTCGTGTGATTATTATCATGAACCACATCCAAGTATTTCTCTAGATGGAAGTTTTGTAATCTTTGCATCTGATTGGAGTAATTGTGATAATGGTGTAAATTCTTATATTGTTGATTTAAGAAACGCAGATATTTCTGATCCTGCTTGATTTTTTCAACAACACCACAATAAAGTTTATTAATTAGTAAATATTTTTTGATTTATGAAGGGGTTAAGTAAGAAAGGTATATTATTTTTAAGTATAATTTTTATTCTTTTCTCTATACCTGTATATGCTGCTGGAGAAACTGTAGAAACTATTGGTGAAGTAGGTTATGTTGATGTTTCTGGATTTAATTTTGTTACAGTTCCATTTACAAATGTTTACAATTCTGTTCCTGTTGTTATTGCTACACCTGCAACCGATAATCGAGGAGATAATAATTCTTTAATTCCAGTTATTAGAAATATAACTAGGCAAAATTTTACAATTGCTTTATGTAAAGATGCTGGGCAAGCTGCCTGTAGTTCTAATTTTAATTTAGAAAGAATTCATTACTATGTTTTTGATGTTGATAAAACTAAAAATTTAACTTGGATCGATGTTGGAACTGTTAGTATTAAACCTGATGGAAGAAATAAAATTGTAAATTGGGCTGAGTCATTTAATAATCTCCCTTATGTTTTTGCTAGTGCTCAAACATACAATCAAAATGGAAATGTCGGTGCTACAATTTGGGTTGATGGAATAAACAAATATAATGCGAATAAATTTATTGCTTGTACCCATAGAGGAACAGGACACAGATGTGATTCAAATACACCAAATGAAACTTTTGGTTATGTTGCTCTTGATCCAAAAGCTTTCAAAATTTTAAATTCTAAACTTGGAAATAAATCTATTGCAAACAGTAAATGGACATTAACTTCTTACAATTCTACTTTGAATGATCCTGTTGTTATGGTTTTAATGAATGACGATAATGGTGGAGATGATCCAAAATATCCTTTAGCTAGAGGTGTTACAAATTCAAATGTACAAATCCGTTATTGTGAGCAAGCTGGAAGCGGTGTTTGTGGTCCGCATACAAGTGAAAATGTAATGTGGTTTGCCATGGATAAAGGAAATATTAGTTATCTTGTGAATATTACTAATTCAACTTTTAATCAAACAAATACAACAATTAATAATTCTACAAATTTAACTAACTCAACTATTAATAATCAGACAAATGTTACAAATCAAACTGTAAATAATTCAACTCAAAACAATATTACAAATACAACTTATAGTACCACTAATGGCGGAATTTCAAATCCAAATTTAACTTTAACTCAAATTAATTTACCATTACAAAACCCTTTAGTTCCTTTTGTTGAACCAACGTTTAATACAACTTTGATAAGAATTACAAATAGGTCTCAAAGCAATAGTTATGCTACACAAATTTATTCACAATTACAAGCTTTTTCAAGTGACAATAAATATCTTCTTTATATTGATAATGAAGATTACCAAGTTTATGATTTAGAAAATAACAGGTTTGTTATGAGTTTAGGAGAAGTAAATAATCCTAGATGGCAACCAGGTTTACAACATACTATTGTTGCTTATGATGATAATGCAGATTCAGATTTAAGTGTTTTATATTTCAATGTTGATACTGGGGCTATTACAACACCTTATGTTTTCCCTTCAAATTATGTAAGAATTTCAGTAAATCCTTCTTTTGATGAATTATCTCATGATGGAAAGTGGATGAGCGGAATTGCAATTAGAAATGATGGAGAAGAGGTTGTTTTTGCAGTTGATTTACAAAATAGAAGATTGGGTGCACAAATTCCAATTAATCAACTTTATAATTCTGTTTGTGCAAGAGATCCAACTTGGGGAGTAATTTATCCAGATTGGACAGCTGCTTCACCTTTAGGAAGATACTTAGTTGTACAGTGGCCTAGAGATGGAACTTCTAGATGTAGTGGTTTAGAAACATTTAATATTGAAACTGGTGCGTTTGTTGGAAGAATTACAGATGATGGTCAACATGGAGATTTAGGAGTTATGCCAAATGGAAATGAAGAATTTTTCATGACTTTTGAAGTATATCATCCTTCAGGAGAACTAGGAATTGGTTATAGAATGCTGCCTGGAACTAATACTGTTAGCCAAACAAATTATATTAATACTGTGGACTGGAATGGAGAACATATTTCTTGTCAAGGACCAAATGGTGTTTGTTTAGTTACTACTAGAAACAGCGGATCTTTAAGTCCTTTTGATAATGAATTATTTTTACAAAATATTAATGGAAGTGTTTTACGTTTAACACACCATAGATCAACTGCCTGCGGTTATTGGGTTCAACCAAGAGCAACAATTTCAAGAGACGGCAGCAAAGTTGCATTTGCTTCTGATTGGTTATTGGGGACTGGAAGAGATAGCTGCGGTTCAAGCGATTTAGGACAAGGAGACCTATACATTATTAATCTTTTAAGAAATACAAACACAATTACTCAACCTGTTGTTAATGTTTCAAATAATATTTCTAATAATTCAATTATTAATTTAGCTGTTAATAAAAATCTTGGAGTAAATGTTGCAAGTGTTGATTATTATTCACCTCAATGGATATTTGTAGATGCTATGAAACATTCTGGAGAATGGATTACTGGCGATGCTCAAGGCGGAGGAGCCTGGGACACACAATTAATAAATTCAATTCCTTTAGATTCAAATGGTTATCCTCTTGAAATTCCTTACACTGTTAATGGTGTTCCTCAAAAAGTTAGAACTACTTTATTTTGGAATTTAAATGGACATTATCCTGGTGGAAATTATACTGTACTATATGATGGAGAAGGAGATTTAAGTTTCATGGGCGATATTAGAGTATTTGATCACACACCTGGTAGATATTTAATTAATGTTATTCCTAATGGCGGAATTGTTTTAACTATTGAAAGATCCCAACTAGGAAACAATCTTAGAAATATTAGATTTATTATGCCAGGCTTTGAAAATAATTATCAAGAACAAATTTTTCATCCTTTATTTTTAGAAAGAATGCAAAATTTAAGTGCAATTAGATTTATGGATTTAGGAAAAACAAATCATAATGTGGTTCGTACTTGGGATGAGAGAACTACAACCAATACTTACACTCAAAGTACTTCTAAAGGTATGGCTGTTGAATACATGATTGATTTATCAAATAAAGCTGAGAAAGATATGTGGGTTAATGTTCCTCATATGGCAGATGATAATTACGTTCGTAATTTAGCTAGAATGATACAAAATAATTTAGAACCTGATAAAAAAATTTATGTTGAATATTCAAATGAAGTTTGGAATGGAATATTTAATCAAACAGCTTGGATACAACAACAAGGTTGTTCAACTCCTAGTACCTTTGTTGCAACAATGATACCAACAGATACTGGTATTATTGGTTGTGAAGATTTGTACTCTGGATTATATTATCAAGCAAAACGTTCATCTGAAATATTTAATATTTTTGAACAAGAATTTGGAAGTGAATCTGGAAGAGTTATTAATGTTGTAGCTAGCCAAACTGAAAATACTTGGATGTTTGATAGAATATTTGAAGCATTTGATAATCCTGCAATTAATCCTAGTAGAACAAGAATTGAAGCTATGGCTATTGCTCCTTATTTCGGATATGGTATTGATGAACAAATTGTTAGAAATAATGAAGTTAATAGTATAACTGTTAATGAAATATTAAACCGTGCAGAAACTCAAATTGATACTAATGTTAAAGACTGGATGGTTAGTATGAATAATTATGCAAATGGTAAAAATATTCCTTTACTTGCTTATGAAGCAGGCCAACATTTAACTGCATTAAATGGCGATCAAACTTTAACTAATAAATTTATTGCTGCAAATAGAGATCCTCGTATGAAAGATCTTTATACAAAATATTTTAATAATTGGTTTACAAATGGTGGAGATTTAATGATGATGTTTTCCTATATTGTAACGCCTACTCAATATGGTTCTTGGGGAATGTTAGAATATCAAGACCAATCTATTAGTGAAGCTCCTAAATATCAAGCAGTAGTTGAAGCTTTACGTATGAATTATTCAGTAAATGTTTCTGTAGTTAATATAACAAATACAACTGTTGTAAATCAGACTAATGTTACAGTTCCTATAAATAATACAAATGTTTCTGTAAGTAATAATTTACCTAGATCTACTTATAATTTACAAGCTGCAGAAGAATTTAATTTTAGATTAGCAGATCCTCTTTGGTTTAGCCCTATTCAAGGAAATGATTTTGTTAAAGTTGCACTTGATCATAATATACAAGTTCAAGGTGACTCTTGCTATGAGTCTAACTTTGTTAAATATGATATTTATTCTGCCCCACAAGGAAGCAATACTTATAGTTTAGTTGGAACTCATATAAATGCAACTTCTGGAACATTTAATGGTGGTTCTTCTGTAACAGCCACTGGATGTAACAAAGGAACATTTGTTTATGATATTAAAGTTCCTCAAGGAGTAAATAATATTGCTGTATGTGTTACTAACTGGTTCAATACAAATCAAGTTTATTGTACAACACAAGAATTTTCTACTTTGTGAATTAGAAATTATTTAGGAAGTTTTTTATAATCCTAAAATGAAATATGATTTTATGGTTAATATTTTGTTTATTTATGGTGCTCCTGGAACTGGAAAAACCACAATCTCTAACTTGTTGAATAAAAAATTAAAGAATTCTGTATTAATTGACCTTGGTCATTTAAGAGAATTTCATTTGAATGCTAAATGGAGTAATACAACTAAAAAAGAAGAAAAGATGTCTTTTGAAAATCTTTGTTTTATTATTAAGAATTATGTAAAAAATAGGTACAAAAATATTATTGTTAACGATTTACTAGAAGAAATGATTATACAAGTGCCGAAAATATTTAAGAACTATAATTATAAAATAATCAGTTTAATTGTTGACGATAAAGAGTTGGAAAGAAGAATTAATAATCCAAGAGATTCTGGATATAAAAATGTTGAAAAAGCAGTTAAATGGAATAATTATCTGAAAAAAAGACAGTTATTAGAAAATGAAACTAAAATAGAAAATTCTCATAATAACCCTGAAGAAACTGTTAAAAAAATAATAAGAAAAAATTAAACATATACTTTTGAAGCTAAGTCTTTATCACCAAAGTTTTCTTTGATAAATTCTACCATCATTTTATTGTTTGATGCTTCAAATGCGTTTAATGCATTAGATAATAATCCAATTCTCATGAATTCTTCGCCTAATTTATTTAGTTTGTCAGAATCTTGTCCTAAGAAAAATGCTCTCATTGCAAGATTTAATTCTTTATTCTTGAAACATTTATCTCCAAGATCAAGTAATTTTTTCTTGTTTTTTAAAGCACTGAAAACTTCAATAGCAAAATCAATTTTACCTTTTTCTAAACAATAATCTCCAACAGCATTTATCTTTTCTTCTTGATCTACTGCTTTGAAAGCAAGTATTGCTTCTTCTAAGTGACCTTCGTCTAAACATCTTTCACCTAATTTTAGAAGTTTATCATAACTTTGAGCTAATCTGTAAGCTTCAATAGCATAAGAAAGAACGCCAATTTTAGCTTGTTCGTCTCCTATCATAACTAACTTTGTTTTATTTCCTGTTTTATTGAAAATTTTAATAGCTTCTAGAACTTGAGTTCTTTTAAGATACTCTTCACCAGCAGCATCTAATAGTTCATTTCTTTTTTCTTCGCTAAACATTGATAGGTTTACATTTTCTAAACCTTTTTTCATCAATGCAGGTACTATTTTAGTAAAAGGATTTTCATCCACTTTATTTGAGAATTCTTCAACAAGTTTGTATGAGTCTCTTTTTATATGTTCCATCTTTTTTCCTCTTTTAGGTATTTATATAGGTGGCTTTAACTTCTTTAAATAATTATCTCTTCTTCAGTGGTTGTTTTATTGATTTAATATCTTTACTTTTTCAGCATAAACCTGAATTTGATCTTCATATAAACTTATTTTTCCTTCAATTTCAACTAGCGAACCTGTTTTTATTTTTAGATTTTCTGGTTTAAACATAACTACTTGAATTGTTCCAGTTTTATCTTCTAAAGTAATTGTTGCTACTGTTGTCTTTATCATTATTTTTTTAACAAAACCAGTTATTTTTGCAGATTTATTTATATCTTTTTTTGAAATTTGCGAAATTTCTTTAGTTGGTGCTTCTAATTTATTTGAAATTATAACTAATAATATTAACCCAAGTATGGTAGTAAATACACACAATTTAATTATTAACTTATCTTCCATAAAATATGTTCTTATTTACAATTTATTAGTGAACCTATATTAATTTTGAAAATTTTCCGAAGTTTATAGAAATCTTTATTAATCTTCTTACTAGGTCTTACTCTATGGGTATTATTAAAATCAGGAAGGAATCTAAACTTGGAGTTAATAATATAACTTCTAAATCTGAAACTCAAGAAGATCCTCAAGTTTTGAAAAATAGTTTAAATTATCTTAAAGCAGAATTAAATAAATTTAAAGAACTTCCACTATTAGTTTGTGATGTTAGAAAAATTATTGGAAATAAAGCAGTTATTAGGGTTCCTAATGGAAGTCATTTTTATGTTAATATTTCTGGAGAATTAAAAATTGGTATAGGCGATAGTGTTTTAGTTGAACAAAGATCTTTGACAATTGTAGATAAAATTGATTCTTTAAAAAGTTTTGATGTTGAAGATTTTGTTATTGTAGAGAAACCTAAAATTGGTTGGGATCATATTGGTGGTTTAGATGAAGCTATTGAAGAGATAAGAGAAGTAGTTGAACTTCCTTTATTGAAACCACAATTGTTTAAAGATATTGGTATAGAACCACCTAAAGGGATTTTATTATATGGACCACCTGGAACTGGAAAAACTTTACTTGCTAGAGCTGTTGCCACTAGTGCGAATTGTACATTTATTGAGTTTGTTGGTTCTGAATTAGTTCAGAAGTTTATTGGCGAAGGAGCTAAACTTGTTAGAGATATTTTTAAATTAGCTAGAGAAAGAGCACCTAGCATTGTATTTATTGATGAAATAGATGCAATTGCTTCTGAAAGAGTTGATGTTGGTACTTCTGGTGAGAGAGAAGTTCAGAGAACATTTATGCAATTACTTACTGAGATGGATGGATTTAGTAGTTTAGACGGCGTTAAAGTTATTGCTGCTACAAACAGATTTGATATTTTAGATCAAGCAATTTTAAGACCTGGAAGATTTGATAGGTTAATTGAAGTTCCTTTACCTACAAATGATTCTAGAGTAGATTTATTTAAAATACACAGCAAAAATATGACTCTTCATAATATTGAGTTTGATAAATTACTAGAAGGAACTGAAGGATTTAGCGGAGCAGATATAAGGGCTGTTTGTACTGAAGCTGGTTATTTTGCAATAAGAAGTAATAGAAGTAAAATTTATCATGAAGATTTCCTTAATGCAATTGAGAAAGTTAATGGAACAGAAATGGAAGATGTAGACTCAGCTTCTATGTTTGGTTAAATTTTTATAGTTCTATTTTTTATTTAATATATGGTTAAAGTATTTACAGCTTTAGATTTGCCTTTAGAAGTTAAAGATTATTTATTTGAATTAGAGAGAAAATTAAAAGATACCAAATTAGCTAAGGTTAAATGGACTAATAAGAAAAATTTACATATTACTTTGAAGTTTTTAGGTGATGTTTCTGAAAAAGAAATTGAAAAACTTAAATTGAAATTTAAAGATATTAAACATTCTAAGTTTAAACTTAAATTAAAACAACTTGGTTATTATCCTGGAGAAGATAGAATAAAGGTTATTTGGGTTGGTGTTCAAGATGAGAAAAATATTATTGAATTACAGAAATTAATTGATGCAGATACTATGAAACTCGGAGATCTGAATTTAGGTGGGCACATTACTTTGGGTAGAATTAAATCTCTTAAAGAAAAAAATAAATATATTAAGAAAATTAAAGAATTTAATTTAGAGAAATTAGAATTTGAAGTTAGTTCTTTTACTTTTTATAAAAGTGATTCAAGTAAAGATGGGCCAATTTATACTAAATTAGAAACCTATTCTTTGAATTCATAATTTAATAAATCTTTTATTACTTTTGCTTTTAATTTTCCAACTTTGTCTACTTCTTGTAATTCTTTTTCAGATGCATCTAAAATATTTTTAATTGTTTTGAATCTTTTAAGTAAAGATTTTGCTATCGTAGGACCAACACCTGGTAAACTTTCAATTATACAAATTTGTTGTTCATCCAATGTTAATGCTTTTCTTTTTGGAAGTAAGCTTAAAGGTCGTCTAGGTTTTTCTAATCTTTTAGCTATTAAAGCCAGATATTTTGCTGTGTCTTTTTGATTTTGTGTATGAATTACTGGAATTTGAAAATCTATTGCTATTGTAGAAATCATTCCCCTTATTGAATTTGGGTGAAAATCTCTCATACTATACAAATTATCATCTCCTTCTATTATTAATAAAGGAACATCAAAATTTTCTTTCAATAAAATTAATTGGTTTAATAATCTTTTGTCTATTATAGAATTTAATAAATCTGATTTAGTTTTTCTTTCCACACCAACTCTTTGTATTTGCCCATTTAATGTTTTGGTTTCTATTATAAAATCTGCAATATCTAATTGTTTTCTTTCCACTTCTAACTCTTCAGTAATTAGTGTTTTAATTATCTCTTTACTTTCTCTTGTATCCACTATTATTCTTGTCATTTTAGAATTGATTTAAACTTTTTTGGTCATCTACTTTATTTTTTTCTTTCATTTTATATAATATTTCCTTCATTGTTTTTTCATCTCTTCTAGATTTATAATGATATGCTGCATCTCTTGTGTTTTTTGTAATCATAAATATCACTTTTCCAGATTTTAATCTTCCTACTCTTCCTGTTCTTTGTATTTTTCTTATACTTGATGGAGTGTTATCGTAAAATATTGCCATATCTGCTTCTCCAATATGAATTCCTTCTTCTCCTATTGATGTTGTAACTAGACAACTGTATAAACCAGAATTAAAATCTTCTATTGCTTTAATTTGTTCTTTTTGTGAAAGTCCTTCTTTTTGTCCTACTAATTTTATTGTTTTTATTCCTTCGGAATTTAATAAATTAACAATTATTTCTACAGTATTTCTATAAGTTGTAAATATAATTATTTTTGATTCTTTCTTTTCTTCTAAAGTTGTTTTTGTAATTTCTTTTAATTTTAGAATTTTTGGATGTTCTATTCCTTCTGATAAAAGAATATTTGTGAGAGACCTTGCTTTTATTGTGTTGCTTGAACTTAAGATTGATTTTGATGCTTTTGTTGTTTCAGTTTCTAATTTTTTTAAGAATTCATTAAATGAACTTAATCCTTGTGTTTCTAGCATTTCTATAGCATGACTTAATTTTAATAGTTGTGCTACTAATGACATACCATAAAATGCTGCTTGATTTTTGTTTTGTATTTCTCTTTGTAAATATTTTTGCAAATTTAATAAATCTAATTTATTTATCATTGATTGTGGTTTGTAGGGAATGAAAGTTTTTATAGAACCAATTTTTTCTAAGTATAAATCTTTCATTAATTTATGAATTTCTCTTATTTTTTCTGGTAATTCTACATGAATATAAGTTATATCTTTATTTTGTACAAACTTGGCAACATCTTCATCTGTTTCAGTTCTTATTTCTACAGATTCAATACTTAGATTGGTACAGATCTCATCTATTTTTGCTTTAGTTGAACCTGGAGATGCTGTTAATGCAATTATTCTTCCGAATGGAACTAGGTTTTTATAATGTCTTGCTACAATTGTATTTGCATAATTTTCTCTTGAACGATGAGCTTCATCAACTATTAATGCTGAGAATTTTTGTAAATTTATTCTATTATTTTCTATATCTTCTTGAATTGTTTGCGGTGTTGCTATGATTATTACTGCATTTTCATAAATCTTTTCTCTTTTTGACGGAGAGATTGCTCCTGTTAATAAAATGATTTTATCTTCATCTACTGTTGTACATTCTTTGAATTCATTACAAATTTGATTTGCCAATGGTCTTGTTGGGGTTAATATTATTGCTTTTGTATCTGGATATTTTTTTATTCTTTCTATTGCTAAAAGAATTGCAACTTTTGTTTTTCCCAGTCCTGTTGGTAGGCAAACTAAAGTATTTTTGTGAATACAAGTATTTAGAATACTTTCTTGATATGGTCTTGGAGTGAAGTTTCTAATATTCATAAAAAAAGAAAGAAATGAAAATATAAAAGCTTATTTAAGAGCTTCTTCTATTTTCTCAATATGTTCTGCGACTTTATTTCCTAAATCTGTTAAAGATATAGTTTTAATTCTACCATGTTTTTCAAAATTAACTAATTTTGCTTTCTCCATTTCTTGTAGAATCTTTACTGCATGAGAATAAGTGCAGTCTACTTCTTTAGCTAAAACAGAACCGTACCTATTTTTTTGACTTTTTCTTAGTGCAACTAATATCATTGCAGGTTTTCTTCTAAAAAATACCTCGAAAATAGCTGAATCTGATTTTTTTACAGCCAATTTAATTTCCCCCCACCTTTATACACTTCTTTTTCTTACAAGTTTAGAACACAAAAAACTACTATTTAAAGTTTTGCTTTCTATCCTTTCCTAAATATATATTATACTATCTAGTTTAAATTTCTTTCCTTTATACTCTATTAAAATTCTGTTTGGGAAAGGTTTAATAATAGAATTAAATGGGTTTAGATTATGCTTGATATTAACCTTATTAGAGAAAATCCTAACATTGTTAAAGAAAGTCAGAAAAAAAGAGGATTTATTCAAGATGAAGTAGAGAAACTTCTAGATTTAGATAAGAATTGGAGAAAATTGAAAGAAGAGGTTGATAATTTAAGAAGCAGAAGGAATAAGATTTCTCAAGAAATTAATGAAACAAGAAAAAAAGGAAATGATATTGGTTCTTTGTTAAAAGAGGTTAAAAATTTACCAACTTTAATTCAAAATAAAGAAGCTTTAATGAATCAAATTAAAGATGAAAGAGATAATTTGCTTAAGTCAATTCCTAATTTAGTTGATAAAAGTGTTCCTGTTGGTGATGCTACTAAAAATAAAGTTTTGAAAACATTTGGAAAAATTCTTAAATTTAAATTTCCAATTAAAGATCATGCAGATATTTTAGAAAGTTTGCATTTATTAGACACTAGAAAAGCTGGAGAGGTTGCTGGATCAAGATTTTATTATTTGAAAGGAGATTTAGTAAAATTAAATTATGCGCTTATTAATTTCGCTTTAGATTTTTTAAGTTCTAAGAAATTTACTTTAATTCAACCACCATATATGTTGAGAAGAGAAGTTTTAGGTGGAGCTGTTCCTTTAAGTACTTTTGAAGATACAATTTATAAAATTCAAGATGAAGATTTATATTTAATTGGAACTGCTGAACATGCAATAAATGCTTATTATTTTAATGAGACTATTGACACTTTACCTGTTAGATTTGCTGGAATTTCTCCTTCTTTTAGAAAAGAAGCTGGAACACATGGAAAAGATACGAAAGGAATAATAAGAGTTCATCAATTTGAAAAAATAGAACAATTTGTTTTTTGTAAACCAGAAGATTCATGGAAAGAATTTGATTTAATTTTAAAAAATTCAGAAGAATTACTTAAGAAACTAGAAATTCCATTTAGATTTGTTTTACTTTCATCTCAAGATATGGGAAGAGTTCCTACTAAAACAATTGATTTTGAGGGATGGTTTCCTTCGCAGAATACTTATAGAGAATTAGGTTCATGTTCAAATTGTTTAGATTATCAATCTAGAAGAAGCAACATTAAATACCAAAATAAAGATCAATTAGAATTTGTTTATACATTGAATAA
This sequence comes from Candidatus Nanoarchaeia archaeon, assembly GCA_035288845.1. Lineage (GTDB taxonomy): Archaea > Nanobdellota > Nanobdellia > SCGC-AAA011-G17 > GW2011-AR18 > JAGVZM01. The sequence continues at coordinate 28,954 of DATDZB010000013.1, forward strand.
TACTGCAATTGCTACTGAAAGAATGATGGCTTGTTTAGTTGATAATTTTCAACAAAAAGATGGAAGTATTAAAATTCCTAAAGCTTTGTGGAAATATACTGGATTTAAACAAATAAAAGCTATAGTGAAAGTTAATAAGGTAATTAAACCTTCTAAAGTCGTTAAGAAACATGGTAAAACCAATAAAAGAAAACATTAATCGTAAAGCAGATGCTGATATCTACAATGAAGTCGGTAGAGAAGAATTAGAAGAAGCTGATGAAATAACTGAAGTGGAAGAAGGCTTTATGGAAGGCTTTGAAGAAGGAGAAACTCTTGCTAAATGTGCTTTCTGTAAAAAAGTTCTAGTTGGTGAAGATTTTGTTGAAGAAGAAATTGATGAAGTACATTATAGGTTTTGTAATGAAGATCATGCTTTAAAATTTGAAGAGAAAAAGAAGTTTATTTAGATAGGTTTAAAAGAATTACTTTCTATTACATTATAATGGATAAAAAATTTAAAATTCTAGCTGCAAGTGATTTACATGGAGATAGTAATCAAGCTCTTAGATTGGCTGAAAAAGCTGAAAAAGAAAATGTTGATTTAGTTGTTTTATGTGGTGATTTAAGCAGCCCTTTACAAACTAAAGGAATAATCAAATCTTTTAAAGATAAAGGAAAAAGAGTTGTTTTTGTTACAGGCAATCATGATGGTTTAGTTTTAGGAAATTTTTGGGCTGAACTATATCAAGTTAAACATTTGCATGCTAAGTCTACTATTTATTATGATGTTGGTTTGTTTGGAATTAGCGGTGCTAATATTGGATTGGATGCATGGCACGAAGATGAAGCTGTTGAAATATTAAAAAATGGATTTTATACAATTAAAGATTGTAAGAAAAAAATTATGGTCTCACATATTCATCCAGAAGGAACTATTGTTGATAAAATAGAACCTGGTTTTGGAAGTTCAGGAATAAGAAAAGCAATTGAAAAGTTACAACCTGATATTTTACTTTGTGGACATATTCATCAAGCTGAGGGAATGGAAGATTTTATTGGTAAAACTAAAGTTTTTAATGTTGGTAGAAATGGGAAAATTATTGAACTTTGGTTCAAGGTTACATTTATATAGGTTTTTCTTTAATACTTTTTTATGACAGGAAAATATGAACTTATTATTTGTGAAAAACCAAATGCTTCTAAAAAAGTTGCTGAGGCATTAGCAGATAAAAAAGCAGTTAAAAAAAGCATTGGAAAAGTTAGTTATTATGAATTAACACATAATGGAAAAGCTATTGTTGTTGGATGTGCAGTTGGTCATTTATTTAATTTAGCTGAAAAAAATAAGAAAAAGGGCTGGAGCTATCCTGTTTTTGATTATGAATGGAAACCAAGTTATGAAGTAAGCAAAGCTTCTGTTTTTACTAAACCTTATGTTGCTGTTTTGAAAACCCTAAGTAAAGATGCTTCTAAATTAATTGTTGCAACAGATTTTGATATTGAAGGAAGTACTATTGGCTGGAATGTTGTAAAATTTATTTGTGGAAAAGATGATGGAAAAAGAATGAAATACAGCACTTTAACAAAAGATGAATTAATTGAAAGTTATGAAAAAGCTTCTGAACATTTAGATTTTCCTCAAATTGAGTCTGGAGTTACTAGACATTCATTAGATTGGTTATGGGGTGTTAATTTTTCTAGAGCTTTAACTTTAAGTATTAAAAATGCAACTGGAATGTTTAAAATTTTAAGTACAGGAAGAGTACAAGGTCCTTCTTTGAAACTATTAAGTGATAGAGAAAAAGAAATTAATGCATTTAAGTCTGAACCTTATTGGGAATTAGAATTAATTGGTGAGACTAAAGCTAAAGAACTTATTAATGCTTGGCATAAAAATGGAAGATTCTGGAAAAAAGATGAAGCTGAAAAAATCTTTAAAAATTCAAATGTTAAAACTGCAATTGTTGTTAATTTAGATACTAAAGAAACTAAACAAGCTCCCCCATTTCCATTTGACTTAACTTCTTTACAAATTGAAGCTTATTCTGTTTTAGGATTAAGTCCTAGTAGAACTTTGGAAATTGCTCAAGATCTTTATAGTAATGGTTGGATTAGTTACCCTAGAACTAGTAGTCAGCAATTACCTGAAAGTATTGGTTACAAAAAAATATTAGAAAAACTTTCTAAAATGTTTGCTAAAGAAAGTAAATTTTTACTTGCTAAAAAGTCTTTGAAACCAAATAATGGAAAGAAAGTTGATGCTGCACATCCTGCTATTTACCCTACTGGAGATTTACCTAAATCTTTAGAAGATAAAAATGCTGATTTATATGAATTAATTGTTAGAAGATTCTTTTCTACATTTGGAGATTATGCAACAAGAGAAACTTTAACTATTGATTTTGATGCTAATAAAGAAATTTTTATTGCTAAAGGAACTAGAACTAAAGAAAAAGGTTGGCATGAATTATACGGTAAATTCTTGAAATTAGAAGATGTTGAATTGCCAAAATTAAATTTAAATGATCAAATTAAAGTTGATGAAATTAAAATGCATGACAAAGAAACTAAACCTCCTGCAAGATATACTGAAGCAAGTCTAGTTAAAGAACTTGAGAAAAGAAATTTAGGAACTAAAGCAACTAGAAGCCAGATAATTCAGAATCTTTATGATAGAAATTATGTTACTGATAAATCTATTAAAGTTACAGATCTGGGAATGAGAACTGTTGAAACTTTAGAAAAATACTGTTCTGAAATTTTAGATGAAAAATTAACTACTGAATTTGAAAATGATATGGAAAGTATTCAAGATGGAAAGAAAAAAGGTGAAGTTATAATTGAAGAAGCTAAGAAGTTTTTAGATAAAGCTTTGATTAATTTTAAAAAACATGAAAAAGAAATTGGTAATGATTTAAGTAAAGCTACAATTGAGACTAGAGATAAAGAGGCTTTTGTTGGTAAGTGTCCAACTTGTAAAGAAGGAGATTTACAAATGAGAAGAGGAAGATTTGGATTATTTGCTGCTTGTAATAGATATGAACAAGGTTGTAAAACTACTTTTGCTTTGCCTAAAAATGGAAAAGTTATTTCTGCTGAGAAAGAATGCAGCGTTTGCAGTTATCCAATGATTAAAGTTCTTAAAGCTAAAAGAAGACCTCAAGAATTATGTATAAATCAGAATTGTCCTACTAAAAAAGAAGAAGAAGAGAAATTGAAGAAAATTGCTGCTGATAAAAAATGTCCAAATTGCGGAAGTGGTTTAGTTGTTAAATCTGGAATTTATGGTACTTTCTTAGCTTGTCCAGGATATCCTAAATGTAAATATATTGAGAATTTGAAATTAGAAGATAATTCTAAAAATGAATTAAAAGAATAAACCAATTATTATTGCTGCTACAATTAATGCAACTAAATGATGTGCTATATTAATTAAAAATAATTTGAATGATTTTCCTTCCCATAATACTGAGTTTAATAATACAGGTATAAAAAACCCTAACCAAACTAGTATTGCTAAACCTATAGCAGAAGTTATTGTTTTTGTTGAAAGTGAAAATGCAAGTGATGCAAATACAAATATCATGACTAAAGTTGCTATAAAACTTCCTAGATAATATTTCCACATTCCACCTTTCTTTTTTGCTTCTTCTACTTGGGCAGGTGTAATTTTAGATTCTTTCATCCATATATTTCCAAATAACAATGGAGAATACCATAAAGCTCCAATAATCATTGCACCTACTGCGCCTAGAACAACTGGTAACAATGAAAATGTATATTGAACCATATTGTTATTTATAATAATTAGTATATAAATTTTTAGTATTTAGAGAATTTAAATTATAAATTGAAAAAAAGTTATAATAATTTTATTCCCTCATTTATTATATCAAACTTTATTTCTTTTTTATCTGGTTCAATTATTTTTATTTTTCTACCTGGCTCTTTTTCTAATTTAATTATTTTATCTGAGAAAGTAGTTAGAACTGTATTTGCTACTGGTAGAATATTTTTATTCATATCCGAATATACTTGAGAAGTAACTATTATTGGAATGTTATTTTTTGAAATTTCTTTTAAGATTTTTAATTGTTTGCCTAACATTGCTTTAGCTAATTCTGGTTCTCTAGTTTGCAGTCTTCTATAATGATGTGTTATTGAATCTACAATTATTAATGAAATATTTTTTATTTCTTGTAAGTTTTGTATATATTTGTGCTGATAGTTAAAATTTTGTATTTTCAGTTTTAAAATATTATTGATACATTCTTTATTTCTATTATTTAATAATTGCTGGAATCTTTCTACTGAAAAATTTATTTCTGTATCTAAAAATAAAACTTTTTTATTATTTAATGCTTGTTCTATTGCTGCCAATAAACATAAAGTTGATTTTCCTGATCCTGCTGGACCATAAATCAATGTTACATTTTTATATTCTTTTAGAAATTTATCTAATTCTTGTGAGCCTGTTAAAACCATAAAATTAGAATTAATTGTTTGTTATTAAGGTTTTATGTTTTATTTTTGAATAATTAATTTTATAAGGCTGCTTTATCTTTTAATTTATATGTGGTTAGTTGATGTGGTTAGTTGATTTTTTTAATTGGATTTATAGTTTTTTTAAATCTCCAGAAATAGAATTTCATGATATTAATGATGATTTTGATGATCATTATGAACAACTTTTACAACAAAGTAAAACTTCAAATGATGCTCTAATTAGTTATCTTTCAGATTTGCTTAGAGAATTTTATTCTTTAATTATGGAATTAAAATTAATTGGTGGTTATTCAGACCATTATGAAAAGAAAATTATTCCTAAATCTGAATTAAAAAAGAGATTAGAACAAGAACTTCTTTTAGTTGCAGGTATTGGAGAAATTTTAAATGGTGAAAATAAGACTAATAGGGCTTCTAGTGATTCGTTTTCTTTTTCTGATTATAATGAAGTTCTTAGATCTGAAGATATTATTACTGTAGAACAAAAAATGTTTTTATCTAGTTGGGGACATGATCCTATTTATATTCGTCAATTAAAAATCTTTACATCTATTTGGTAAGATGATCCTAATTCTTATTTTCAATTTACCCTTTGGAAAATTCCCATAACTCCCCACCAAATAAGTATTCTTTCTAAACCTATGAAATTTGTAGAGCTAGTAGAAGAAATTAGTAAGATTTGCAATGGTATTACGGTAAAGCTCGATAATGAAGCTGAAAGAAGAAGTACTTTAAAAAAATAATATTTATAAACTGTTTTTTCTCGTAAGCTTTATAAATTTTTTCGTATATCTTTGTTGTATATACTGGAAATATTAAAAAATGAAAGATATATTTGATCAAGTTATCTTGTGCAGTAAATGTAGTATTCAAACCAATAAAAAAACTGTAATTATGGATGGTTTTAATATTAGAATATTAGAATGTTCAAGTTGTGGAGAAATAACTTATCATCCAGGAGACTTGAAAGATTATGAAGACTTTAAAAGACTTAAAGCAAGAGATTTCAATGTTAAATTAAGAATGATTGGCAATAGTTTTTGTGTTTCAATACCAAAAGAATTAGTTGATTTTCATAAAGAAATGGAAAATGAATTTAATGATTTAGTTAAAATGAGTTTAGAAAAGCCAGGAAGGATTAGTATTGTTTTTAGAGGGAAATACTTATAATCTTTGGAGGATATATACATGGATATGGAAAAAGGTGCTAAGCTAAAAGTTATGGAAGCTTTACAAGAAGAAGCTTACAAAGGAATTGTTAGAATAGACAGCCAAACTATGAGAGATATAGGTGTAAGACCTGGTGATATTATAGAAATTCAAGGTGCTAGAAAAACAGTTGGCTTAGTTGATAGAGCTTATCCTACTGATGTTGGACAGGCTGTTATTCGTATGGATGGTATTCTTAGAAGGAATGCTAAAACTAGTTTAGGAGAATTTGTTGCTGTTAAAAGAGCTGAAGTTAGAGAAGCAAGAACTATTACTGTTGCTCCTGCACAAAAAGATGTTATGATTCATGTTGATCCTTTAACTTTGAAGAGAGGATTTTTAGGAAGAGCTTTAGTTAAAGGTGATCAAGTTGTTTTAGGTGGAACAAGAAAAAGAAGAAAATCTATAGAAAGTGGCGGACCTTTTGAAGAAATTTTTGATATTTTTGAAAGTGATTTTGGAATGTTAACATTTACAGGATTAAAATTAGTTGTATTAAACACTGATCCTAAACAAGCAGTTGTCGTTACAGAAAATACTGAAGTTATTTTGAATCCTAAAGCTGTAGAAGTTATGGAAGAAGAAGTTGTTGATGTTACTTACGAAGATATTGGTGGTTTAGCTGAAGAACTTAAAAAAATTAGAGAAATGGTTGAATTGCCTTTGAAACATCCAGAATTATTTCAGAGATTAGGAATAGAACCTCCAAGAGGAGTTTTGTTACATGGCCCACCTGGAACTGGAAAAACTTTACTTGCTAGAGCTGTTGCTAATGAGACTAATGCTCATTTCATTCATTTAGATGGTCCTTCTGTAATGAGTAAATATGTTGGTGAAGCAGAAAAAAGAATTAGAGATATATTTGATGAAGCAGAGAAAAATGCTCCTTCAATTATTTTTATTGATGAAATAGATGCTATTGCTTCTAAAAGAGAAGAAAGTTATGGTGAAGTTGAAAGAAGAGTTGTTGCACAGTTACTAGCTACAATGGATGGTTTGAAATCAAGAGGAAAAGTTATTGTTATTGCTGCTACAAATAGACCAAATGCTTTAGATCCTGCTTTAAGAAGACCTGGAAGATTTGATAGAGAAGTTGAGATTGGCGTTCCTAAACAAGAAGCTAGATTACAAATATTAAAAGTTCATACTAGAAATATGCCTCTTACAAAAGATGTGAATGTAGAAGAGATAGCAAGAATTACTCATGGTTTTGTTGGTGCAGATTTAGAAGTTCTTTGTAAAGAAGCTGCTATGGTTGTTTTAAGAAAATTATTACCTGATTTAAAATATAAAAAAGATGAACCTATACCTGCAGAATTTTTAGAAAAATTACAAATTACTATGCATGATTTTAAAGATGCATTAAAATTAGTTAGACCAAGTGCATTAAGAGAAGTATTTATTGAAAGACCAAATGTTTCATGGGATGAAGTTGGCGGCTTAGAAAAAGTTAAGCAAGAATTAAAAGAAGCAGTTGAATGGCCACTTAAACATCCGGAAGTATTTACTAATTTAGGAATTAGAGCTCCAAGAGGAATTTTATTATACGGACCACCTGGAACTGGAAAAACTTTACTTGCTAAAGCTGTTGCTAAAGAAAGTGAAGCTAATTTTATTTTAGTTAATGGTCCTGAACTTTTGAGTAAATGGGTTGGAGAAAGTGAAAGAGGAGTTAGAAAAATATTTGAAAAAGCGAGACAAGCAAGTCCTTGTGTAATTTTCTTTGATGAAATAGATGCAATTGCTCCAAGAAGAGGAAGAGGTGGTGGAGATTCAGGTGTTGCAGAAAGAATGGTTAATCAGTTATTAACTGAAATAGATGGTTTACAAGAATTAAATGATGTGATTGTTATTGCTGCAACAAATAGACCAGATATAATGGATCCTGCGTTGTTAAGACCTGGAAGATTTGATAGATTAATTTTAGCTCCTATTCCAGATGAAAAAGCAAGACTTGGTATTTTACAAATACATACTAAAACTATGCCTCTTGCTGAAGATGTAGATTTAAATGTTTTAGTAGAGAAAACTCCAAATTTTGTTGGTGCAGATTTAGAAGCTTTATGTAGAGAATCTGCTATTTTAGCATTAAGAAAAGATATGAGTGCTAAGAAAGTTAGTATGGTTGATTTTGAAGAAGCATTAAGTAAAGTTAAACCTTCAATTACTCCTGAAGATAATAAGAGATATGAAGAAATTGAAGAAGAATATTTGAGAACTGCTAGAGGAGCAGCTATAAGAGATAAAGAATCTTCAAATTACTTTGGTTAAAAAATGAAAAAATCTACAATTGTATTTTTTATTTTTTTTATACTTGCAATTATTTATAGTGTAATTTTCTTTAGGCCTGGAATAACTATTTTATTTGCTGCTGTATTTTTAGGTTATATTATTTTATTATTAAAAAAAGGTTTTAATTAATTTTAAATTTTTTTCTAGAAATACTTTATCTTCTTTGTAATATAATTCATTTATTACTTCATCTGCATTTACCCATTTACATTCTTCTTCTGGTTCTAATTGCATAGAATTTGTTTTAACTAAAAATAAATAAATGTCTTTTGTAATAATTTCTCCTGTTCTTTCTTTTGATGGTCTTGTTATTTTTCCTAGAATTCTTACAATTTCAAACTCTTTTAAACCAGTTTCTTCTTTTATTTCTCTTACTGCTGTTTCTTTTATTGTTTCATATTTTTCTAGTCTTCCTTTTGGAAAACCCCAACCATAAAAATTTTCAATTAGAAGAATTTTACCATTATTTAGAATTATACCACCAGCAGCCACCATTATAGACATTTTTCTTCATTTTATTATTTGATAGAGAAAAATATTACCATTTACTATATTTTGTATATACTTATTCGCCTTTTGTTAGAACTATTGGTTTGTCTGCAATCATTATTGTATGTTCTTGCTGTGAAACATATGCTTTTGGATCTTTTTCTAATAGTTGAGCATATTCATAAATTATATCTTGTTTTTTTAAATTATTTAATGCATAATTCACTTTAGCTAAAGGGAATTTTTTTGTTAGATGTCTTATTGCAAATGGTAAAGTAGTATGTTCTTTATTTATGAATTCTAAAACGCTTTTTGTCATAGGATCACGTACATTTCTTAAATTATAAACTCTAAAATTTCCAGAAGGTTTTCCTTCTTTAATTAATCCGACTCCATTACTAATGTGCGGTTCAATTGCAATTACTGTTCCTTCTTCTAATTCTGTTTTATCATTATTATCATAATTTGGAATTGAAATATGACTATGAAGCAAATAACGATCTATTTTATGACCACATAAATTTCTTATTGCTTTTAATCCAGTTGGATTTACAACATCAAAAACTGCTTTTCCTAATTCGCAAACTTTTACTCCCGGTTTACATAATTTTATTGCTTCGTTTAAAGAATTTATATTTGCTTTAATTAATTCTTGATGATCTTTTGTTCCTATTTCTATGGTCAAAGCTGAGTCACCAATATAGCCATTACAATGAACTCCTAGATCTAGTTTTATTACATCTCCATTTTCTATGACTGTTGGATCATCTGGAAAGGGTGTATAATGTGCTGCAATATTATTTTTTGAGATTTGAACTGGAAATGCTATTTTTCCACCTTTTTTTATTATGAAATCTTCTATTTTATTTGCTATTTCTAATAAATTTGCTCCTTCTTTAACAAGTGTTTTTCCATAATCCCTTGCTTCAGCAGTTAATTGTCCTGCCTTTTTCCATAATTTTAGTTCTTCGTTGTCCACAGTTAATTTTATATTTGAAAGACTAGTTAAAAGTTTTGTGGTATAACATGGGAGTAGATTTAGGTAAGATTGTTCCAAGGGAAGAAATTAAATTTGATTATTTAAAACATAAAAGTGTAGCTATTGATGCTTTTAATGCTTTATATCAATTTTTAAGTTCTATTAGGGGTTATGATGGAAATCCACTTATGGATTCTAAAGGTAAAGTTACTTCTCATTTACAAGGCCTTTTTAGCAGAAGTTTGAATCTTATGGGAAAAGGTGTTAAATTAGTTTATGTTTTTGATGGTAAAGCTCCTGAACTCAAATTTAAAGAAAATGAAGAAAGGATTGGAAGAAAGATTTTAGCTCAAGAAAAATATGAAGAAGCTGCTTCTGAAGATGATTTTGAAGCTATGAATAAATACAGCAAACAATTTGTTAGACTAAATAAAGAAATGATTGAAGATAGTAAAGAATTAGTTTCTGCTTTGGGTTTACCTATTGTTCAAGCTCCTAGTGAAGCTGAAGGTCAAGTTGCCTATATGTGTAAATCTGGATTAGTTGATTATGCTTCTTCTCAAGATTACGATTCTTTATTATTTGGAGCACCTAAACTTATTAGAAATTTAACTTTAAGCCAGAAAAGAAAAATTACAGGTGGAAAAACTGTTTTTACATTTTTGGAATTAGTTGAACTTGATAAAGTTTTAAATGAATTAGGTTTAAATCAAGAACAATTAATTGTTTTAGGGATTTTAACTGGAACAGATTTTAATGTTGGAGGTGTAAAAGGTATTGGACCTAAGAAAGCCTTAAAATTAATTAAAGAATTTAATAATGATTTTGATAAAATGTTTTCTTCTGTTAATGCTGAATTTGATTGGAAAGAAGTTTATGAAATATTTTCTGATTTGCCTGTTGATAAAAAAGTTAAATTAAATTGGAATGTAATTGATAGAGAAAGAGTTAAGAAAATTTTAGTTGATAAACATGAATTTAATGCAGAGAGGATAGATTTAGCTATAGATAAATATTTGGCTGATAATAAAAATTCTAATCAAAAAGGTTTAGGAGATTTTTTCTAAATAAATTCTATTAATATTGCCTTTTCATTTATTATTTCGTTTGTTTCAGGATTTTTTAATACTATTTCTAATTTAACTTTATCTCCTGCTTTATGTTCTTTTATTGCTGCATTAAGTAAACTTACTATTGGCTTAACATCTTCATTGTTTAATTCTGTTTGATAAAATACTGCATTCCATTTTTTTGTTTGCCAGGCTTCAAAATGTTTTTTCCAATCTTTCATACTTATATGGTATGTTTGATTTGCAGGTAATTTTAATATTGGTCCACTATTTTCATCAATTAATATTTTTTTAATATTTGACTCAATATCTGTATCATTGATTATTTCAAAAGATATTTCTGGTGTTCCTATATTTTCTTCTGTAGTTATACTTGGTGAGAAAAATTCTAATTCTTTTTCAATTATTTTTATTAAAAATGATTTATTTGTAAATTCTAATTTTAATTTATATTTTGAAGGCTCTTCTATGGTAATTATGGCAATTTCTTTTGCATTTAACTCAGTTTCATCTCCACCATTAGTATTTAAATTTACTAAACTATATCTTATTTCTTCATTTTTTAATTCTTCAGATACAGTAAATTTTATAGCATATTTTCCAATTGGTAAACTTATTGGATTTTCATCTTCTAGATTAATCGGCGGTATTGTTTTATCGAATTTATTTTGCTTATTGATTTTAAATAATTCTGCTTTTATTTCTGAATTTAAGTCTGGTGGATTTTTTTCAGATAATTTTACTTCTTCACCTTTTTTCTCATTTGGTTTTATTTCTAGAATTTCTTCCCCATTTATTATTATAATTATCGATTTAGGTTCTTCACCTTTCTTTTCAAACCTTGCTTCAACATATTTGTCTCCAGCTTCATTTATTACTAAATTTAGAATTGGCTTATTTTTATTTGGAATTTCTTTTATTATATCTTTTCCTTCGAATTTTGATGTCGCCCAACTAACTTTATAATATTTTTCCAAATCTCTTGGTATAATTGGAGTTAGAGAAATAAAATCTCTTATATTCTTTATTCTTATCTCATTTAAGTCATCGTTTTCATAATCATATTTTATTGTTTTTAATCTAGTTCCTTTTCTATCTTGTACTAAAATTCCTATTTCATCTTGCAATTGATTTACTTCTTCTGTTTCTGGAATATTTTCTTCTATATCTGTTAATTCTCTGGGTGCTGGAGTTTTCGCTGTGGTTTCTTTATATGCTTCTGTTATTTCATCAGCTAGCTCTTCAACAAAATCAATTAAAATTCCATATTTTGTTAATACTCCTTCTTTTGTTAATTCTAATTCAACTATTGCTTTAGATTCGTTTGTAGCGGTACTATCTAGTGAAAAGTAAGGGGTATCTTGTCTTAGCTTTTTACCTAAATGATTACTAAAACTCCAGATATTTTTGTATCCTTTCTTACCAATATTCTTTGATATTTTTTGGCCTGTATTTGTTGTCTCTAATAATTGTGCAGTAAATCCATAGGCTTTATTTGCCTTTAACTTTATTATCTCTGAATTTTTCCCACTTACAATATAATCTTTTGCATTTAATATTTTTTTAGCTAAAGAACCATCATCTTTTTTATAATCTATTTCTATTTGTAAATTTTCTAATTCATTTTCTTTATTAATTCCTTGCGAGTCATCATTTTCTACTTTTTGAATTACATCCTTGACTTCAAATATGGCACCTACTTCCCCCATGTATCTATTTTCTAGATTGTTCACTACTAAGACTATTTGATAATTTCCCAGAGGCAGATTTTCTACTATTATTCTTCTTCCTATTTGTTTAGTTCTTTTATTATTGCCTTCGATGAACCAACTATAGTTATATTTCTTTAAATCATCTTCATCTTTGATCTTCGCTTCTAATAAATAGTTTCCTTTAACTATTGGTCTAGATTTATTATAACTCTCACTTATTCTATATATTTTTTTATATGTTTCTTTTCCATTTTGTTCTAGTATCTTACTTACTTCAATAATTGGTTGAACGATATTTTTCGTTCTTTCTTTTAATGCTTTAGTTTTGTCAGTTATTTCATCTCTTTGTGTAGTTATTCTTTCTCTTGTTGATATTTTTCTATATAACTTAATTTTTTCTGTATCTGGGTTTACGTTTAATATTAATATTATTTTTTTTCGCTCTTCATTTTCTTTTTTAAATATACACATAACTCTTTTTTCATTATCTTCTATCATAACTAGGTGTAAAGTTGAGTAATCTTCATCTCCAGTTGGTTTAATCTCTTCTTCTTTAGTGAACCCGCTACTTCTCCAACTTATTTTATAATATTTTTTTAGTTCATCTGGTATTACTGGAATTATATCTGCTCTTCTTCTTACATCTACTCTTAGTATGTTTTGTCTTTCATCTTTATGATTATATTTTATTGTTTTTATTTCATGAGTTTTTCCGTCTTCTATTTTTAATAATAATTCATCTTCTAATTCTTTATTTGTGTCTGATCTAGATGCTGGTGTTGTTTCTTCTAGTTCCTCTATATCATCATCTTCTACTTCTTCATATACTGGTTCTTTATCAGTATCAATTCTTGGTTCGGGTTCTATTTCTTTTTTTACTAATACTTTGGTTTCTAGAATACCAGATAAGCCTGTTTCTCTATCTGTTGCTGTTATTTTTATCTTAAATGTTCCTTCTTTAATTGGTTGCCAATGCCATTTATCATATTCTGTATCTTTTACTTCGACCTTGTGACCGTCCTCATATTCTACGTCCCACTCTACTAAATATTTTTCTGTTTTATTATCGTTTGTTATTCTTACTTGAAGTGTGTAAGGATTTGTTAATTTTAGTGGTGTTAACTCATAACCTTTGATTGCTGCTTGTGCGGTTAATTCTTGCATTAACTCGCCTTCTTTATCATCCCAAACCATTAATATTGGTTCTATTTTTACTTGAACCTTACTTATATCTTTACCAGTTAAAATTGCTGTGGATAGATTTCCTAATAATATTTTATTATTTCCATAAATTAATATTTCAAACTTATATTCTCCAGAAAGACTAGGTGCCAGATTAAAGCCTGTTGTTTCTTCTTCTAATCCTTTTAATATCTCTCCATTTGGTTTTATTACTTTCCATTTTATTAAGTAATTTTCTAATTTTTGCCCATCTTTTAATTTTAAGTCTATTGAATACTCTGTATTTGTATTGAATTTAATATTATGAGTTTTATTATTATTCTCATCTATTTCTCCAATTTTTTTACCATTATAACCAATTTCTAATATTGGTTTTACTTCTTCTTTAACTTCACTTCTATCTCTACTGCCCCCAAGTATTCTATCAATTGCTTGTATTGTTGAATCTGAAGAATTTAATTTTTCACCCACATTTATTGCTACTATAATTGTTTTTATTGTTTTATTATCTCTTTTTCTTAATATTACAAATTTATGAACTTGAAGTCCTTCTTCTGTTACTATTAAATCATAATATTTTGTTTCTTTTTTTGTTGGATATTCAATAAAACCATTTCTAGTATTTCCTTCTGCTGTTAAAACTACTTCATAATCTCTTTTGAAAATAGTTTCAAATGGAATCTTTAATTTTAATGAGACAACATCATCTAAATTTGCATTTATTAATATTCGATCTTTTTCTCTTATTTCTGAAAGTATTCTTTCTACATGACTAGTTAATTTGTCTGCAGTTCCAGATTCCAATCTTAATGTTGCTTGTTCTAATATTTGATCTTCTTCAGAAGGAACTCTCGGTTTTGGCGGCTCAGAACTACCAGCTTCTTCAACGTTAAGAATTAAATCAAATTCTTTTACTATTTTTCCATCTAACTTTTTTATTATTTTAGCTTTTTTTACTTCTTTTCCTTTATATTCTGGAGTGTAAACATAATGAGCTTTTACATCTTCAAAATCTTCAATTTCTAATATATAATAATTATAGAATTCTCCAAGAATTTTTACTTTATCTTCAACTTTTATTCTAATATATCTGTCTATGGCTACATTTATCTCTTTTTCCTCACCTATTTTATTAAGATCTAAATTTCTCTTTATTTCTTCTATTGCCTTACCTCTTCCTTGAGCAACTACAGTATAATAATTTATATTTAATTTAACATTGTTAAGCATTACATCTTCGGCATATTCTTCTTTTTGTGGAGTTGCTTTTCTTTTTTCTGCTATAGGATTTGTGTCCTCATCAACTGATTCAATATTTAATTTTATTCTGATTACTTTAACTACTTCATCATCTGATTTTCTAATTATATTTATTGTGTGGCCTTCTTTTCCAGGGAATTTTGCTTCATATGTATAGAATTTATAATCAAATCCTGGATTTTCTACAAAATCATCTTTTTCATCATTAGCACTTGGTATTTTAATTTTAAATCTATTAAATGTTTCTTGATCTTCTGTTTCTAATCTTAATTCTATTATATCTCCAGTCTTTGCATTAAGAACTGTTTCCTCATTGTCTTTTATATTTAATATTGGATCTTCATATTGGTCTCTTATACTACTATTATTTGCTAAATCATAAACGATTATACTTAAACGTGTACCTCCTAATAATTCTTCTTCTTTTTCTGTATCTAAAATTGCTTTTATGAAAATAATCATTCCAGATTTTTCTTCATTATTTTTTATAATTAATGAGTAATCATCTTCTTTTTCTAGATAAAGCCTTGCTTCGTATATATCTGTATTATATATCTCATACTCTTTTGAAGTATCTTTTAGAATTGTTTCTTTGTTATTATTTTTTAATATTATGGAAGTATTATTTATTCTTGCTTCATCAGCATCTTGTATTACAACAAAATATTCTCTTCCTGATTTTAATGTTATTTCTTTTATTCCATCCTTTAATGAAATTGTTTCTCTACTTTCTTTATCTACTATAGCTACAGTTTGTGATTTCAATTCGTAATCTGAAATCTTTTCTATCATTTCTAATTTTATATCTGATATTTCTTGTCCGTCTTTTTTCCTTATTAATTTTAAGTAAGTAAGTACTGGATCTAATGCTATTGATTTTGATTTCCAGATTTCGCTTTCTACATATGTTGTTTCACTTCTTCTCGATTCTTTTGGTTTATCCTTGCTACCATACCCTATTACTAAATAATAATTCTCTTCTAAATGTTGCTTTAGTTTTTCTTTCTTTTCCTTATCTTTTTCCTCCATTTCTAAATCAATATCTACTTCATCACCTAGTTTCGCATTTAATTTTATTACTTGTTTTTTGAATTCAGCAGAAATTGCTTTGTTACCTGTTGCATATATTTTTACTTTTAACTTTTTTAATAATTCTCTTTCTTCAAACCAATTTTTCCCTTTATCTAAAAAACCTTTTCCGTTTGCTTTTCCTTTTACATCTACTCTTATTATAATTGGATCTCCAATTGTTAATCTACCTCTATTTTTTACTACTTCAAAAATAACTTCTTTATCTTCTCCTTCTGTATGAGGTTTTATTAAAACTAATATTTTATCATCTGTATCTTTAATTTCTACTTCTTCATCTGCAAATTTTACTGTAGAATGTTTAATAAAGCATATTTTATCAAATTTTTTTCGAGTTAGATTTCCTCTTAACTCTTTTTTATCTATTGTTAATTCTAATGTTTCTCCAACTTTTAATTGGATGTCATCTTTTGTATCTATAACGTGTGTATCCATTTTATAATTTTCTTATTTTTACTTTTAAATTTCTTCTAGCTGCCATTGCAACTTGTGTATCATTTCCTGCTGGTTGAACTAATTCTCCTTGTACTGTAGCTGGTCCTTCTCCTGTTTTTGGAGTAGGTGGTCTTGCTCCAGGTGATGAACTGCTTCTGTTTTCAAATTCTAACCAAATACTAAATGTTTCAATTAAATTTTCTTCTTTCTTTAGGAATATTTGTAGATTTCCTGATGTTGGTGCACCAGCTTTCTTCAAGTCTATTTTTACATTTGTTTCATCACGGAATTTTGCACCACCAATTGCTATATCCCATTCAATATTATATCCTTCTCCTTTCAGGTCTTTTCTATTTAATAAATTTGCAAATACTTCATAATCTATTCTTGCATCTAACTTTACTGGTTCGTTAGTTCCACCATCTAATTTGTAATTTGTTGCTTTTAGATTGTGTTCTGATTTTCCGTTTGCTAAAAATACAAACTGTAAATTATTTACTGTTTCAGCATCTTTTCTCTTATCAATTTCTTCCTGGCTTTCTTTTTCTACTAAGAATCTTATAGATATTTTATCTGCTTCTTTATCATCTTCATCGAATAAAATACAGTCAACTCTTTTTTCCCCTTCAGTTTTTGGTTCTAATGTAAATGAATTGTTTTTTTGTATTGCAGCATAATCTCCATTCTTAATTTTTTCTCTCCATTTAACTCTATGACTTTTTTCTGCTTCTCTAGATAAACTATAAAATAAATTAAATATTTCTGATTTTTGTACTAAAATTGGATCATCTAAGGTTTTATTTATTTTTGAATACTTTGGTATTATTTCCCATTTTTTCTTTCCTTTATTTAACTTCATTATTGTTAGACTAAAGCCTAAATCAACTTTCTTTTCTTCATCTTCAGTTTCTTTTTCACCTTCTTGTTCATCTTCGTCTTTTGGTTTTCTTTTATTGAAATCTCCTGCAGTTCCTTTACTTTTTACTAAGATTCTTATGTAATCTTGTTCATTTGGAACCATATCTCCTTCTTCGTCAAGTGCAAATGCAATTATATACCAAATGCCAGGTGGGGTATTTTCTAATGGGATTTCTACTTCTTCATTTTCAGAACTTGTAATAATACTAGAATCTCTTAATTTATCTACTAATATTCCTTGTTGATTTTTATATTGTTCTACTAGATTATAAATGCTCATTGTCCATACAATTTCTTTTATTTGTGGATTTGAATTTCTATCTGTTAAAGAAACACTTGCATTAAATGTACTACCTTGATTTTTTTCATATGCTTTTTTATTTGATTCTTCTCTTTTTATTGGGGAAACAATTTCTAATCTTTTTCTTACTTTAGCTTTAATTGTTATTGTAATTTTTTTCTTAATTACTTGTACTCCTTTTTTACCTTGTTTTTTGAATAAACATGTAACTTTTTGCGGTTGTTTTCCTACTTCATTGATTATTATTATTGCTCTTTCTACACCATTTTGCTCAACTTGTTCAAATCTATCTGATGGTTTAAAATTCTCTTTACTCCATTCTATATTATAACCTAAAGATTTTGCTCTGTTAAATGTGTGTGTTAGAAGATAAGTTTCTCCTATTATTGCTTCATCAAATGTATCATCTTTGCTTGTGTTTAATTTTGGTTTTCTCTCTGAATCATAAATAAATACTTCTGCATCATTTACATCTTCCTCTTCTTCTTGATCTTTTGTTGATTTTGGCTTGTCTCCTTTTTTTATAATTGGTTTTTCTTCATCTTCTTCAGTATCTTCGTCAACTGGTTTTTTCTTTTTATCTTTCTTAGTTTCATCATCCATGTCAAAATCAATTTGATCGTCATCCTGATCAACTGGTTTTTTCTTCTTGTTTCTATCTTTTTCAGCTTCTTCTTGTTCTTCTTCGTCATCTTCATCTCCACCAATTGGTGAAGGTTTTTTATCTGATTTTTCTACCTTTAAATAAATATGATCAAATATTGGTTTTCCTGTATATTCATTTATGTAAATCCCTTGTCTTTCCATAGCTACGCAAATTATTGTATAATCTCTTCCTTCGATTACTTCATTTAACGGAGGATTTCCAACCTTTATTCTAAAATTATTTCCTTGTTGAGCAAGTATTTTAGATCTGCCAATTGTAGTTGCATCAAAATTACTTATATTTGGTGTTCCAGGTATTATGAACCATCCTGCACCAGTTACATTTGGCGGTGCTGATTTTGTTGCATCAAATTGCCATTTAAAGAATAATGAATCTCCTCTTTCTGCATAAATTGTTTTTTCTGATTTTACAGGACTTAAGATTATTAATCTCGGCACACTTGTATCTAATGGTATTTCTGTTTCTCCAGATACCTTTAATCCTGCATTATTTAAATCTGTAACTGTTAATTTAACAGGTAGTACATAATCTACTTGTCCATGATTTTTAGAAAACCAACTTGGCCTTCCAGGCTTTACACTTGGATTTATTTTATAATTTATAGCAACACTATGATTACTTTGTTCCATACCATTTATTTCCCACTTGCAGTGGAAATTTTCATTTGCCGTTCTTTTGAAAACATCATTTTCTTTTTTTCTTTCTATGACTGCTCTTAACATAATTTCTTCACCCATTGGATAACCATATGTATTCCAAATTTTTTTAGGATTGCCTGGTAGTATTTGTATTTCTACAGTTAAAAATTCATTTCCAAATCTACCAAGTGTTGCTACTTTAGCAGCTTTTTTTGCTCCCCATTTTGTAGCTGGCCATAATACATTTTTGAATGGCCATTTTATTCCATTCCATAATCCTGATCCAAACCTTCTTAGTATTCCTGGTTTTCCATCGTCATCATCTGCTTTAGTTCTTTTTGAGTCGTCACTTCCTCTTGTGCTTCCATCAGAATCTTTAGAAGAAGATCTTCCTTTTAATAACCAAGAAAAGAATGCGAAAATTGCTAGCACTCCTAATATGTAAAGTAATAATCTGAAAATTGGTACTTGTAAAAAATAATCTAGAATAGGATAGAAAAATCCTGGAAACATTAATCCTAAAATAAATAGAATTAAGAATAGTAATAATAAAAATACACCCCAACTTAATTTAGCT
>DATDZB010000014.1:0-50424 GCA_035288845.1 Candidatus Nanoarchaeia archaeon
CTAAAATAAACAGCACCAAGAGTTAATTGTGCTCTAGCTTGACTACTAGTATGATCTCCACCATTACGATATAAGTTACTTCTTTCTCTTCTAACTTGATCCATAGCAGCAGCAGTACTAATAGCACCAGCTACTTCACCATGTAACTCTCCTAAAAGACCATCTAATCTTTCACAATTAAGAGAAATATTTGTTGGCTCTCTTCTAGTATTGTCATTCATAACTAAAGCTAAATTTCC
The DNA here is from genome assembly GCA_035288845.1 of Candidatus Nanoarchaeia archaeon. GTDB lineage: Archaea > Nanobdellota > Nanobdellia > SCGC-AAA011-G17 > GW2011-AR18 > JAGVZM01. The sequence goes on from DATDZB010000014.1 coordinate 240, forward strand.
ATGCGTCTGTCTTGGTCCCGAATTATTATTGTCATTTGCCATAGAATTAATAATAGAATTTTAGATATAATAAATAAGGAAATAAGATATATCCAAGAAATAAAGTATATATAAATTTATTCAGGTCTAGAAGTTGGATGATAGAGTTCCATTCTAGAATAAGATATTAACTTGTCATTTGTATTTTCATTTTTAGCTTCTGGAAAAGAATCATAAAATCTAATTAAAATAGCAGTATAATTCACAATTCTTGAAGTATCTAAGGTCAAAGAATGTTGAGCTTCGCTAACACCACCAATAGAAAGGCTACGAACAGCTTCTTTAGTAACGTTCAAATCTCTAATACATTTATCAATTCTAGCTTCAAGGGAAGTAGCAAAGTCTCTAAGTCTTTCTACATTTATAGGTTGACTAGTTTTTTCATCTGACATCTTATTCAGTAGGAGTTCTAGGAGCTAATACAAATTGTAAAACTAATTTATCTAAAACCTTATATTCAACTTTCAAAGGATAATTTTGAGCAAATTCTAATGTAACTTTGTTTGCCAATTTACTTCCTTTAATTATCTTTTTTAAATACTCAATAGAATATCTTGCATCAACTTCACTTCCAGTCATTAAAATATTAGTTTCTTCATCACTAGTAACTTCAACTTTACCGCTGCTAATGTTTCCTTCACTTTGAATTACAAATTTATCATTACTAGCTCTAAATGTTAAACTATCTGAAATTGCTTCCATATCTTCAATAGCATCATTGAATAATAAAGTATTAGTTTCAATTTTTGCTGCAAAACTTAAAGTAGGAACTCTTTGTTCTCTTTCCTCAATATTTAATAGACCTAATTCAAACTTCTTTGTTGTAACACCTTTTAATGTAATACTTAATTTATTTCTATCAGTGTCAACTTCTAGTATCAACATATCTGTAGGTTTAACTCTTCTAAGGATTTGAGTAAGATTAATTAAATTTACACCAATAGTTTTTTCTTCTTCAACTTTATATTCTGAAAAAGCACTGCTCAATAGCTTAAAAATTACCATAGCAACATTTGCAGGATCCATAGCAATTAATTCAATTCTATCTTTGTACAGTTTTAAATTAACTTCATTTACAAGTTCAGAAATAATTAAAATACTGTCTTTCAAGTATTTAGGTTCTGTCAATACTAACTTCATAGAAGAATGCCCAACAAACTTGGTATTTAAACATTTATCTCTTAGAATTTATAGTTTTAATTAACTCTATGCACTTGCAGCTATTCCGCCAGCCCATTCAGGCAAGAATTGTTCTAAAAGCGGCCAGTATAATGGAGCAACAATAACTAAAACACTAACAATTGTTGTATGTGTCCAATGTTCAGCTAAGCCGCCAGTAACACTTCCTCTTAATCCACCTTTAACAGCAGCTGAAACAGCATGCATCTTAATATTTAAAATTAAACCAATAATTATTCTAACAACCCAAGGATTGCTAATTAAAGGCCAGCCAGTATCAGCTAGTCCTGTAATATTTAAAAAAAAGTCTGTATTAAAAATAAAAAATAAAGCAATTATCATAAAAACTACTGCATGAATTCCATGTCCTAACCAATGGCTTCCCCTAAAATTTTCATCTCTGTGAATTAAAATTAGTTCATATAAACCTAAAATAACACCAAGTGCAAGAATAGGAACAAAATTAGCTAATGAATCAACACCTGGAATCGCCCCTTCTAATACCATAAAGTAATTTTCAATTTACTTCTATATAAAACTTTTCAATTAGCAGGAATAAAAATAAATATAGCCATCAAAGCCTCTTTAAAAGATCTATTCTGTCCTAACTTTGTCATTCCATGAAGATCAGGTTCACTAAGAAGATTTGAATCATAAACAGCTATACCAAATCTGTTAGTTTCATTAAAAATTCTTGCAATAATTCCTCTAGCTTTCTTAAACCAAGCATAATTTATTACTTCGTGCAAATTATACCATATATGTTGTTCATTGCCTGCATAAGAGGACTGGTTAGAATGATCATCTCCAGTTTTAATTACTCTTTTGAGTTTTGAATAATCAAATCCACGATAAAGTAAATTTTCTCGATACAATTTTCTTAGTTTTAATTCTTCGACCATTTTAAGTTCTAATCTATTTTTAAATTTTATCCAATCTTCAGTTTCGGTAAGATCAAATTCTATTTGTATAACTTCCATAAATATTTCTTATTAAACTTATTTAAAAAAGTTTGTTTAAAGATTTAAATATTAATATTCTCTATTTACATTTCCACACTTAGTACACTTGTAGAATTTAGTTTCTGGTTCATCTGCACTTCTTGTTTGTACAGTCCAAAAGTAAGCTTCATTATTAACACATTTTTTACAATCATATTTAGTAACAGGTAAAACTTCACCTTGTTTCTCAGTTACAACTGCTATTTCTTCTCTTTTCTTTTTCTTATCACTAATAATTCCATCACCCTGTACATGACCACATGAACATTGCATTTTACCATTATTAGGCATAAGCAAATTGCCGCATTTTGAACAAAAGATTTTATTCACCACCATTGAGTTTTTTTAATCTTCTAGAAACAACAGATGGATCTATATTTAGTATACTTGCAATTTGATTTTGAGTTAATCCTTGTTTTTTAAGAGCTAGCATTTTTGGAATCATTTTATCAACTTCTGATCTGGGTGTTGTATACTTTGTGTTTTTATAGTTTGCTAAAAAACCAGATAGTTTTATTTGCTTTCTTAAAATACAAAATTTAATCTTATCATAATAATATTCTAACGAAGCACGACTAGTTATACAAAGAACATATATATTTTTAGCTTTTTGTATATTGGATCTTAATCCTAGAGATCTAACTAAAATTAGCATTTGTCTCATGCCTTCCAAATTACTAGAAGCAATAGTAATCTGTCTTTCATTAGGTGTACCTTGGGAATCCGCAAACCCAGAAATATAACTACACTTTATTTTATCATTAGAATTAATAATTTGATCTGGAATTCTCCAATCCCCTTCACGAAAACTTACATTATAATTTTTTAAATCATCTAAAAGATTAACAGAAAAAAATTGTACTGTAAAAGAGTCATTTGTACCATAAGTGGTCTTTCCAGGCTTCTTGATATATTCAGAAGGTGTTATTCCATAAACTATTTCACATTTCAATTTAAAAGTTTCTGCAAAATCTCTATCTATAACTGATAAAGCAATACCACTCTTTGTAAGATATCCATCACCAGGACCTATAACACCAAGAATGTAAGCTTTATTTTCTGTTAGTTTAGATGAAGATTTTTTAATTTCTTTTATATGCATTGGTTTTCTGTTGTAATAAATCCAACTAGAAACATTTTTAGAAAAAGAGCCGAATCCATTTTCAAAAAGAATCTTCTCTATTTTTCTCCTACCTAAACCTTTTTCTCTAAAAGACATAGTAAGATTATAAGCATTTAATCTAGCAAGATTATCTCGATTTTTAATTGCCATTTTAATAAAAATAAGAGAACTTATTTAAAAAGCGTTACGCGGCTCCCAGAATGTCGTGTCGTTTGTCCAGAAGATTTTCAAAAATTACAATGAAAAGAATATAAATATTTACTAAAAGTTTAACCTAAATAAATCAAATAGTAAAATTTTAGGCCAGCCTAAATAAGGAACTCTTAATACTGCCTTGCCAATTAATCTCGATTCACTAATATTTATTTCATCTGCTCTAGAAAATTTATTATTATCACCTTTAGTTTGTATATAACCACCAATTTCTTGAGATAAAACAGTTCTATGAATTATTGGTTCCCCATCACTTCCCCAAAAAACAATTACATCTCCTTGTTTTATTTCTTTAGGTTTAAAAAGAATCATTAAATCACCTTTATTAAAACCATTAATAAATTTATAATCTTTAAAATTTTCTTCTGTAATATTAAAATCACTATATTCTATTCTATGTACACTCCACCACTCATTAAAATTTAAACCATTATGTTCCATGCTTCCTGAAACAACAGCAACAACAGGATGAGTAGTTCCAAAAATTAAACCTAATCCAGGATAAAATAGAAATTTAACAATTATAAAAGCAAGTAAAATATTTACTATCCAGCTTAAAGCACTATCATCATGCCAAATAAAATGCCAAATTTTCTTTAGTTGTTCTTTCATAAAAAAAAATCACTCCTAAACTATTTAAAGACTATGAATTTAAATCTCTAAATACAGAATTTATTAAATCTTCTTTCCAGCCCTTTGCTTTTAGACTTTCCATAATCCTTTGTTTATCAAAACCAGAATTTAATTTTTCTTTAACAAATCTCTTTAAGTTAATATACCTATAAGAAGAATCTATATCAACTTCTTTCCATCCAGCACTAACTAAACTATTTTTTATATTTTGATAACTCGTTCCACTATTCAAAGAGTTTTCAATATAAGTTCTTATTTCATCAAAGTTTGCAATTTGTTCTACTTGTGCCTTACTAGAAGTATTGACAACTTGGGGTTTATTTTCTATTTCTGATTTATTTTCAACTTGTATTCCTACACTCTTTTTTTTAGTTAATTTAAAAATTAAATAAATAATAAGAGCAAGGAAAATAACAATTCCTAAACCCAAACCTGCAATTAATGCTATTCTTTTAAAACCAGTATATGTTAAAACTTTTTTATTTACAGGGTCTAAATTTAAATTAGTAGTACTAGCACCTACAGTCTGTGAATTACTTTGTTCACTTAAACAACTTCTTATTAAATCAACAGGCTTACCAGTACTAACACCACAATTATTTCTATCAAAATAAGGACAACTTTGTCTGCCACCACTACATTCTGTCCAATCACAATCCCAAGAAGGATAACAAGTTTGACCTAGAACAGCTGCATTTTGCAAAGGATCATCAGCAGTAGGATCTTGTACAGCTACATTTTCTCTTTGCATGTTTAAAATATCAGAAGACATACTTTGATCACTAAATTTAACAAAACATCTCCATTTACCAGAAACATAGTCAGTAACATTATAATAAACTAAACAAGCACCTTCAGTTACATCACAAACAATTCCTTGATCAATAGAACTTAAAACTTCAGTATAAATCATTTCAGGATTTTCAATACTGCTTTCTTCAGAATAAAAACCAACATCAAAATTAACTTCTGGAGAAGTAGCAGTATAATCAATACCACACCCAACTAAATCATTTTGATAAAAAACATCTCCGCCAATAGGTTCAAATTCTCCACTTGGAAGAATATTAACTTTAGTAAAAATTAATTCATCAACTCCAAAATCATTTGAAGTAATATTTCCAATTATTGCATAACCAGTTACATTTAATTTATCAAAAACACCAAAAACAAAAAGAGAAAAGAATACAAAGGATATTAAAATAACTAAGATAGCATTACCTCTTTTTATCATAAAATTAATTTAAATCAAAGGATTATTTAAATCTAACTAAGCCTTACTTAAAGTATTTCTTAGTTCTTGATTCTTAGTTTTCAAAGAAGCTGTAGAATTTAATAACACTTGTTTAGGATCTCCAGATTTAACTTTTAATACTAAAACAGGCATACTTACCAAAGGATGTGTTAAATTATAACTAGCAAAAGAAGTTTCTTTATGATCCCATAATTCATTTCTAATTGCATTGCATAAAGTATGGCCTTCTCCAGCAATCTTAACTTCAATAAAATCTTTTTCTTTCTTAACTAATGTAACTTCCATAAAATTAGTGTAAAATTAGGTTTTAAAAAGCTTTCTATGCTTATTTGGCCCTTAAAACCCAAATCCCAACTTTAAAAGCATATTTGTTTTTAGTATGAAAAGAATAAATTTTTCCAATTTTAAACTCTTCCTCAATTATTCTATCAATATTGAACCCATGTTCTTTAGCTAGTTGTTCAATAAAATTTTTGGATTCAATCTTATGTATTGAATAAATAACTTTAGAATATTTCATTGCAGTTTCTAAAAAAACTTTATCAGCTTTTCTATTTTGAACACCAAAAGGAGGGTTCATTAAAACTGTATCAACTTTTTTATTAAAATCAATAACATCAGAATTAATTAATTTAAAATTATTAAAATTCAAGTTTTCCAAATTTTCCTTACAAACATCTAAAGCTTTCTTATCTTTATCTAAAAAATAAACAGATTTAGCTCCTAAAAGCAAAGCACCAATTCCAAAGACGCCATTACCACAGCCAAAATCAGCCACAACTTTATCTAAAATATCAGAATTTTGAAAAGCATTCCATAAAATATCAGAAACCAAATTACAGTCAGTAGGATATTGTTCTAAATCAACATTAAAACTAGTAAGAGGTTTAATTTTACTTAATTCAATAGATAATTTTTTCTTATTCATAAAATAATTAAAAAAAGAAGATTAATTAAACTTACCAATCATATCTCCAATAGTTAAAGCACTGCTTTTACTTTGACTTTTAGGTGTTTCTAAAACTGTTTCTTTAAAAACTAATTTAACATTTAAAAATTTCTCAAGTTTTCTAGCTAATTCAATATTAGGTTTTATATGTCCCTGTTCAATTTTAGATATTGAAGAATCTCTTTCATTTAATTTATGCGCTAATTCTTCTTGTGTTAACTTAAGGTTTTCCCTAGCAGTTTTTATAATGGAATTAAAATTATCAACAACTAATTCTATAGGTTCGACTATTGTTTTTTTAATTATTTTTTCCCTATTAACAACAGGAGAAATAACATTTCCAAAAGATTTACAATTAGAACAAACACTTAATTTTACACCTTCAACTAATGTATAAAAAAGGTCTTCATGTCTGCCACATAAATCACAAGAATCCATTTTAATCCTCAAAAGCTTCTGCTAGTTTAGCTGCTGAATTATACCCATCAAATTTATTATCATAATTAACAACAACCGTAGGAGCAATTGTAACATTATAATAATCTACTAAAGTAGAAACTGCAGAATCATTAAAATCTTTATCAATTGAAAATACAGCAATTTCTTTATTCTTCTTAACTATATCATCAAGAACATAACCTTGATTTATAGAATCTTGATTATCTTTAGTATCATAAAAAAACAATATTACGTCGTAAGATTTACCACAACTATCATCTAGGTCTTTTGTTAAAGTATAAGCCCTAATTTTGAAAATAAAAAATTCTCTTCTTAAATCTTCATAAATCTTATCATGTGTATTTCCTTTAAGATCATAAGTGGTTAAAACATTACCAATTTTCCAAATTTTATCAGATATACTTAATATTCTTTTATTCAATAAATCACAATCGTATTTGCCAAAAGCATCAAAAAATTGTTCTTCAGCTAAAAAACTTTCAGAATCTAATTCTACATCTCTAATAGATGTATCAATATTATCTACCCTATAACCATCTAATAAAAACCCCACATAAAGGCCAGCTGCAAATATAAAAATAGTTATTAAAAGAGCAGTCAAAAGCATAATATGTCTATAAACTTTTACCATTTTCTTTTAGCACCAATTAGTTCTAACGCAAACGCATGAATCCATTGTAAACTTCTAAATAATGGATATACAAACAAGTACAATAATGAAGGTATATAAAACTTCCACTTTTCTCCAACATATTTATGTGCTGAATGATATAAATATAATCCTAAAAGCAATACAACAATAGTTGGGAATATAATTAACCAATTGAGGTTTAAAATAAATTGCTGAATAGTTGGAATATCAAAATCAAGTATGCCTAATCTATAAATTATTAATCTATAAATAAAATCATAAATTAGGTCATAAACATGGTAAAAAAACAAACCTATAGAAAAGAAAACTGCAAGTAAAATAAATATCTCTAAGGGTATTTGAAATAATCCAAGTAAACCAAATTTTTTATTTAAAATCATAGATTTATACTTATTATTATTATAAATAAAACCTCTAAACCATCTTACTCTCTGTCTCCAAACAGACCTAATTTTTTTAGGAACACTTGTATGAAATCTTCCTTCTTCGCACATTACAATCCTATAATTATTATATCTTAATCTCATTGCAATTTCAAAATCTTCTGTTAAATTTTCTTCATCAAAACCTTTTATTTCTTTAAGAATTTTCGTTCTAAATAAACTAAGAGCATTAGTAATGTGTAAAATATCTGCAGAACCCATAAGTTTTCTTGTAAAAGCAGCCATTACATATTCTAAAACTTGCATCTTCTCAATCCAATTACCAGTATTTTTAATCAAAGTAATAGCAACAACAGCACCAACATCTTTATTCTCTGGGTAATAAAAATAAGGAACCATATTTTTTAAAAGGTCTTTAGAAGATATAGAATCAGCATCATAAACCCAGAAAAATTCTCCTTTAGCAATTTTCAAAGCAGTATTAAGAGCACCGCCTTTGCCTTTATTTTTATTATGATTAATTAATTTAACATTAAAATTAGTTTCTTTAACAAATTTATTAATTTCTTTTATAGTGTCGTCTGAACTATTATCATTTACAACAATAACTTCCAACTTATCTTTAGGATAATCTTGATTAAAGATGGATCTTAAAGTCGAAGCTATAACTTCTTGTTCATTAAAAGCTGGAACAGCAACAGTTACAAATGGATGATTATTTAATAATGAAATTTCTTTTTTATATTTATTTGAATAATAATTTAAAATAAGCCAAAGTATAGAAACAAAAGCAGATACAAAGCATAAAATCCAAATATAAAGGTTAAAGATCATTAAACAGAAGAGCCAATATTTTTAACCTGCCAAAGCTCAACCTCCTCATTAATAACAATAGGTGCAAATACATTGGGACTGTATTTAATTAAAAATAAGAATCTCTCTTCCTTATTGGTAAATTTATCTCTTTTAAATTTCTTATCAATCAAGACATAACGAACATCGTATTTATTTAAAGTATTTGCAGTTAAAGAAATATTTTTAGAATTTAATAAAGAATCAAAGTCATTTAATTTACTTTTTATTTCTTTATCATAAAGAGTATTTTCATCAATAAATGTTTTTTTATTCGAATACAGCAAATAATTTCCATTATAATAATCAGCAAACACAACATCTTGATTAGGTTGTTTTTTCAAGTAATTAATAGCCTCAAAATAAGCTGGAGTAGGTTCAAATGAAGTAGTATTATCGTAAAAAACTAAAAATGAAAATAAAAAACCACATAATAAAATTAACAAAGTTAAAAATTTAAAGATATTCATTTTCCATTCTAAATGTAAAAAATAATCTAATGCATAAGCACAGAAAAAGGCAAATATAAAAGATAAATAACCAAGTAAATAAGGAATATAAAATGAAATTAATAAGACAACAATTAGTAAAAAATAGATAAAAATATATTTGTAATTAGTTTTAAAATAATGATAAATTCCTATCAATCCTAAAACAAACATAAAAAAACCTAAACCATGAGGACTTCCAAATTCAAGTATAATAGATGAGAGGAAAGTAGTAAGCGTAAATTGTTTTAAAAATAATAATGAAGGTATTCCAAATTGAAATAGTTTAAAGAATTGTATGATAAAAGAAAATAAAAATAAACCAAATAAAATAAAGAAGTATCTATAGTCTTGTTTTCTTAATCCAGTATAAGTAAACCACAATATTATAAATATAATAGAAAATAAAGAAAATAAACTAGCTAAAAAGAAGCAAATAAAAGAAAATGCTTTTTTATCTTTAATAAATAAGAATATACCTAGTAAAATAAAAAATAAAGAAACAATATATTTATTTGCTACTGAAAATAAGTATAAAAAAGAAGGAGACATAATTAAAATAATAGAAGCTAAGTTTCTTAATTTTGGATTTATTTCAGATAGAATAAAATAAAATAAGACAAAACATAATAAACCAAATAATAAAGGTAAATATTTAGCTAAAAATTCTGGATTAAAACTAAGTAAGAAATACCAGCCATATTCTTCAAACAAAACATTCCCGCTATAAATTAAATTATCAAAAAACCCAATATTATTATTTTTAATATCACTAGCCAATATCAAAGATTTATAACTATCTGATCCTATAAGTAAGTTGGAAGAGTAATTAGTTCTTATAAGTATAATTGAACTTAATAGAAAAATACATAATAAAAGCAAAATCCAGAATTCTTTTTTAACATTCAACATAGTAAAAAGTCTCCCTGCTCTCAGATTTAAAGCATACGCTGCTGCTTGCATATTTTAAATTCTTAATTTTATAAACATCTTTTGTTCTATCTGAAACATAAATAGCACTAATATTATATTTTTCTATTAAATCTAATGCAATAGCATCACTATAAGTAGTATAAATTAAATTAACATCTTCAACTCTTTCTATTGGATTTGGAGCTAATATGAAATTCGTATCAATAACATTCTTTCTCTGTGCAACATGGCTTATAAGATTACCTTCTTGAAGATTTCCTAAAATGACATCTCCAGGTTCTGTATTTGCTTTTAAAATTTGCATTTCTTTAATATTAGAGATAGCAATATTATTGCTTTCCTTAGCCCCATAATAACTAGGAATTAAAGAAGTGAAAAACAATAATAATAAAATAAGTATAATAAAATATTTGTTTAAAGATGAAAATTTAATTCTATAAAAATAATCTCTAATTAAAGTATAACCAGAGCCAGAGAATATTGCCAATACTAGACCAATAAACATAAGTCCAACTTTAATAGATAAAAATCTAAAGAAGATTAACATTAAAACAGTTAAGCCAAAAGCAGCAAATAAATAAGCAATTTTCCTTTTTTCTTTAATAGCAGAAACATAAAAGCCAAGGCTTCCAAGTATCAATGGTAAAAAACCAATTCCAATAAATAAATCAGAAAAGGATAATTCTCCATATAAATCACTCAAAACATTAACAGGAATGCTTTGTGAAATTAAAGATAAGCCATATTCCAGAATAACTTTTTTATATATAATAAATTGTAATAAAACAGTAATCAAAATAGAAAATAATGCCGCTTCCTTTTTAATTTTAGTTGGAAGTAAAGCTCCTCCTGCTATTAAAAAGAAATAAAGTACTAAAGAGATTATAAAGATAAAAGCTGAAGCATGAATTAAAGGCAATAAAAAAGAACCAATAATGTAAATCCATAAATATTTTTTATCATCTAACCTAGTCAAGCTATAAATCAAAAGTAAAATTAATGGAATAACAAAAGTATAAACAGAAATATTATTCAAAGTAAGATTAAATAAAATAGGATAAAATCCAGATAATAAAGCAGCAATCATAGCTCCTCTTTTACTTAAACACATATCTCTAGAAATTAAATAAACAATTATAACAACTGAAGAGATTGCTAAAGCTGGAATTAATTTAAGCATAAAAGTAGATCCAAAAGTAAGCAATGCCATTAAAATATGGAAAAATGGAGGATAAAGAACAATTCTTCCACCGTAACTTAAATCATCAAAAAACATAATACTCTTATTTTCCAAAATATATTCAATATGTCTTAAATGAAAATAAGCATCATCTGTATTAAAATGATTAGTTTGAAAAGAAAAATATAATCTAAATGCTAAAGTAAACAAAAAAATTAAAGCCAAAATTACATATTCAGTTTTCAGATTCTTTAGTAGTTGTTTCATTAGTTTGTTCACCGTTTGTTGTTTCTTGATTATGAACTAAAGACATTTTACTTTTTAGTTGATTTTCCACAACATCAAAATAATCATAAAATTTAGTAGTTAATTTTAATATTTTAGTTCTTCCTGAAGGTTCAACAGCAATAAAATCTAAGTCTTTTAAAATTTTAATATGATCATAAGCGCCATTTCCTCTAATTTTTATTATTTCACTTTGTAAAGCAGGATTTTTATAAGCAATAACAGCTAATGTTTCTTGTGTTGCTCCATCAAACTCAGTATCATTTAATAATGATTCAGTTAAAAACAAATATTGTTTTTTTATGTTTAATTTCCATTTATCTCCTTGATTTATTATTTCTAAAGAACTATCTCTTTTTTCATAATCTTCTTTTAATTTATTTAAAAGATCTTTAAGATAACCAACACTTCCCATTCCAGAAAGATTACTAAGTTCATCTAAACCTAAAAATCTTCCAGTTGTAAATAAAAGTGCTTCAATTTTATTTTTATCTTCTTGCATAGTTATACAAAAAACTCTTGACTTTAAAAGAGTTACTAAGATGAATTATAGTAATTTAATATAATGAAATTAAAGATTAACAGCATATCTAAGAATAGCAGCTACGCCACCTAATTCTTTAATTTGTCCACCTTCTGAAGTATCTACACTTATTAAGAAAACTTCTGCACCAGTGTTGCCTGCTTTTTCTTCAAATTCATCCATCTTAGCAAAATTTTCAGAAATTAATAATTTATCAACAGCACCCATGTCTAAAGCTTTCAAAACATCATTAGGACCATAAAGCGCTTTATCAGAATTTTTAGCTAACAAACCAAGAAAATCTCCTACAATTTTTTTCTCCTTAATAAGTTCTGCTTCTGCTAAAAGATCACTTGCTTTATCAACTAATTCATGTAATCCTTGTTCATCAGTATAAGCAATATCTTTAATTCCCAAAACTTTTTTCTTTAATTCAGTATGTAAATGATCTGTATTATAAAAAGTTTCTTTAGTTGGTCCAGGCCCACCAATTATAATTCCTTTAAGTTCTTTCCCAACATTTGCAAACTCAACATTAGCAACTTCAGCAACTCTTTTGTAGAATTCATTAGCAGCTTCTTCTCTTAATCTTGCATATCTTTGTTGAGACCAACCTCCAACCTTAACTTTACCAGGAACTAAAGAACTAAAATCTTTTACAACCTGTATAACTTTTCCTTTTAATAATCCAATTGTAGCTTCTCTATTATCTAAAACAAGTAAACCATAAATTTCAGTATTCTGAACCATTCTTTCTAAAGGTTCTAAAACAAAAGTTTGATCACATCTATAAAGCCTAATATTAATCGGTAAAGGAGGTTCTATACTCCAAACTTGTAAATCTTGTTTTCCTTCTTGTTCAGAAACATTTCCACAAAAAACAGCAACACCATTTTCAGGAGTTCTAGCATAAACTCTAAGATGTCTTATCATTTTTTCTAAAGCATCTTGAACATTTTTTCTTGTAGTTTTATCTTTAATATTTGCAGCAGTTCCTTGTTCTTCTGCTAAATGTTGAATAATCTTGATTAAATCATAACCAACTGGAACATAAACACTAATAAATTCTGTATGCCTAGCTCGGTGAGCTTTAAGCTCATTTACAAATTTCCTTAATTGAAAATGTTTTTTTGGATCCATATAAAACCTAAAAACGATAAACTATAAAAGCATTCTGCTAGAACTCTATTTTGAGTTCTTTACCATATTCTATCTTTTCAGCATGTGTAACTGCTTTTAGATCTTCTTCCATAATTTTCAAACTAGAATCACAAACTAATTTTTTAACAGGTTCTTTTAATGATTTTCCTGAAGTAGCTTTACTTTTTCTTACTTCACTAATAACTTCAATTAATTTTTCCCCAATTTTTTCTAATTTTTCATCAACTAGTTTTTTATCAAACTCTGACCAACTAGAAATATGAATACTTTTTTCTTTATTATATTTCTTAAAATGATTTTGATAAATTTCTTCTGTAACAAAAGGCATAATCGGTGCAAATAATTTAATTATTGTAAATAAAGAATTATACAAAACATATTGTGCACTTGTTCTAGATTCTTTACCTCTTCTATCTGGATTATAAATTCTATCTTTAACAATTTCTAAGTAATTATCACAAAAAGTACTCCAAAAAAAATTATCAGTTAAACTTTTTACTTTATGATATTCATAATTTTCAAAAGCTTCTGTACATTCTTTAATAATATTATTTAATTTAATTAACAACCATTCATCAACAGCTTCTAGTTTCTTAGGTTTTTTATTTTCAAAATCATTCAAGTGCATAAAAACAAAACTTGCAGCATTTAACAATTTATTAATAGTTCTTTGTCCGCTAACAAGTTCTTTTTCTTGATATTCTATATCTTCTCCTAATTTAGAAGAAGCAGCCCAATATCTCAAAGCATCAGCACTATATTTCTCTAAAACAGTTTGTGGTTCAATAACATTACCTTTAGATTTACTCATTTTCTGTCCGCCTAAAGTTACAAATCCAGAAACTGCAACATTTTCAAATGGTTTCTCATTAAAGTGTAAGTTGCTTTTTACAACTGTATTAAATAACCAAAAAGTAATAATCTCACTTGCTTGTGGTCTCAAAGACATTGGATATAATTTATTTCTTAATTTTTTATCAACTAAACTAGTAGCAATAGTTGGAGTCATTGAAGAAGTAAACCAAGTATCTAAAACATCTTTTTCTCCAATAAATTCATTACTTCCACATTTACATTTTTTAGTAGGTTTATCTTTTAGTGGATCAACAGGTAATTGTTTTTCTTCAGCAACAGTTATTTCACTACATTTTTTACAATACCAAACTGGAATAGCAACTCCAAAAAATCTTTGTCTAGAAATTAACCAATCCCATTGTAGTCCTTCAATCCAATTATTATATCTGTGAATCATAAATTCAGGATACAATTTTAACTCTTTTCCCCATTTAATCATATCTTTTTTCAAATCTAAATATTTTACAAACCATTGAGTAGATTTAACAAATTCAATTTCAGTAGAACATCTTTCATGAACTTTAACATCATGGGTAATTGGAATTTGTTTTACAAGTAAATTATTTTTCTTAAGATCTTCAATAATTTCTTTTCTTGCATCTTTAACATTTAATTCGAAATATTTTCCAGCAAGTTTAGTCATTTTACCGTTTTTAGTTATTGCTTCTTTAATTTCTAAATTGTAAGCTTTCTGCCATTCCATATCTGTTTGATCACCAAAAGTACAGCACATTACAATTCCAGTTCCTTTTTCAATAGAAGCTCTTCTATCTTCCATAATTGGAACTTCAAAACTAAATAAAGGAACTTTAGCTTTTTTCCCTTTCAAATGTTTGTATCTTTTATCTTCAGGATTATAAAATAAAGCAACACATGCAGGTAATAATTCTGGCCTTGTAGTTGCAATAACTAAATCTTTTCCTTCAGCTTTGAAAGTAATATGGTTGAAAGTTGAATCTAATGACTTATCTTCACATTCAACCTGAGAAATTCCAGTTTCACATTGTGGACACCACATTGATGGAGCATCTTTTCTATAAGCCCTATTTTTTTTATACAAATCTAAAAAACTCCATTGACTTATTTTTCTAGAATTGTCATCAATTGTTGAATAAAGTAAATCCCAATCACAACTAATTCCAATAGCTTTCCAATCTCTTAAATATTCAGGTTGAAATTGATCTTTTAACAAAGTCATACAAAGTTTAACAAATTCAGACCTATCCATTTTAGATCCTTTAATTCCTTTTGTCTTCTCAACTAATCTTTCAGTTGGTAAACCATTATCATCAGTTCCAAAAGGATAGAAAATATTTTCACCTTTCATCCTATGATATCTAACAAAAAAATCTTGCTGACTGTAGCTAAAAGCATGACCCATATGCATTTTTCCAGAAACTGTTGGAGGCGGAGTATCTACAGAATAAACTTTAGATTTAGACTTAGGATCGAACTTGTAAGTACCTTCTTTATCCCAAAAATCCTTCCATTTTTTCTCAGCTTCTTTACTTACATAAGCCATAATTAAAGAACCAAGAACAGATTATTAAAATCTTTCTATAACAAAAGATTTAAGAATAATTAGGAAGAACCAAATGCTATAATGGGTTTGTAGCTCAGACCGGGAGAGTACACGACTGAAGATCGTGTTGTCGGGGGTTCAAATCCCTCCAAACCCATTTATTTTATAATGAAAAGAATAAATCCTTGTGCAATTATAATTAACAAAAAAGGCGAATTACTTCTACAATTAAGAGATATAGAACCTGAAAAAGGAAAATGGGTGTTATTTGGAGGAAGATTAGAAGATAATGAATCTGAAGAAGAAACTTGTAAAAGAGAAATTAAAGAAGAATTAAATTACGAAATAAAAAGTTTAAAGTTTTTCAAAACCTATGAAGATGAAAAAACAATAACGCCAATATTTATTATACAAGAGCAGGTAGAAATAAATCAATTAAAATTACAAGAAGGGTCAGCAATGAAATTCTTTAAACCTGGAGAAATAAAAAATCTTGACATAGGATTCAATCAAAAAGATATCATCTTAGAATTTTTAAAATAGAAGTTAAAGCCTATCATAAACTCTAGGTCTTTTATCAATCTTAATTATTAAAATAATTTTCTCACTTTATTTCAATTTATATAAAGCTCTGTAATCACAAATTCTAAATCTAAATATTTTTTCATTATTTTCATCTCGATTAATAAATTTAGAATCACTTGGAACTGGGTTGTTAGCTAAAGACTTAAGTTTTGTTTCTATTCTTTCTTTAATAGATTTATCTAATTTATCAAGAAATTTCTGAGAATCTTGAGATAAATAGACTGAATACAAACTTTAAATCAGCTTCTTAGTTTTATTATTTTTAAGATCTTCTTCAGCTTTTTTTATAGAATTTAAATCATCATCAGTTAATACTAAATCAATATCAACTATGTGCTCTTTCAAATAATCTAAATCTGCCCTTATGGCTTTAAGTTCATTTATTATTTCTTTACTTTCAGTTCCCATAATAGAGATAAGGACTAAATCTTTATATTGGTTTCGGAATTAAAAATGTAAAATTTTCTAATAAAAACCTTTAAATATAAATCACAACTAAAAACAATTATGAATTCAAAAAAAGGTGCAATTGAACTTTCTATGACTACAGTAATAGTCATAATTATTGGAGTTACACTTTTAACATTAGGAATAGTATTTGTAAGAAATGTTTTTGATCAATCAATAGAGATTGCAGATAATGCTTTTATAATTGCAGATAAAGAATTACAAAATAGAATAGGAAGCACAGATAAAATATATGTCCCTGGTGTAAGTTTTGAAATAGAATCTGGAAAAGCTACAACAATAACTGTTGGTGTTCAGAATTTTAAAACAACAGATAAAGAAAGTTCTAAATTTAAATTACAAGTGCAGCCTGGTGACACAGAGAGTGCAGCATTAAAAATAGTAGCAGCTCCTGAACAATTAATAAATGTTGGAGATATAAAAGGAATGCCTGTAGAAGTAGGAATTCCAAAAGGAGCACCACCTGGAAAAACATATTCTCTAGTAATTAATGTATTAAAAGATGGACAGCCTTACGACAGTCAATCCATTTTAGTAAAAGTAAAAGAGTAAATTTATTCTTGTTGAGGCATATTATCAAAGTTCAAATAATTATCTAAACAATCTCTAGCTCTATTCAAATAACTAACAATCGTAGTTAAATATCCAGAAAGTAAAATTTTGTTTTTAGGAATTGGGAACATTCTGCTTGCTTTTTGTTCACTCCACATTTCATTTTCTAATAATTTAATAATAGTTTGTTTTTCTAAATCATTAGAACTAATAGTGCTAGACCAATTTTGAATCATATTTCTTAATTGTTCAGCATTTTTAATTGAATTTAAAGTGTTTAAAGAATTAGCTCTTTTTTCATCAATAAAAATCATTCCAGTTCTTATTGATTTTCTCATTTCTTGTAGTTTATTAATAACTTCTTTATTGTAAGCTTCTTGATGTCTCTGAGCAGGATGAAAATCTTTAACACTATTTAAGAAATTAAAAATAAATTCATTAGCCATTTTCAAATTTTCTTTTGCAGCAATTAAATGCCTATCTAGTTCTTCACTTTGCCTTTTTCTTTTATTAGAAGGCATACTTTCTTTGAAAAAATCCAAAACACCCATAAATAATAGCTAAAATTTTGGTTTAAATAAATTTCCATAGGATAAAATAATCAATGATTATCTAAATCTACATATTTAACCTCATTATTTTCTGGGAAAAAGCTATCTGGATTAACTAATTTAGCCTCTAAAGTGTGTTTTGTGCTAGTTCCTAGTTGATAAGGATTAAAAGAATATTGAAAACCTTGTTCATCGTATTCTAATAGAACAAAGCATTCCCTGTCTAATAAAGAATCAGTCTCTTGTTTACAATAATATTTCATACCAGAAAAATGATCTTTACATTCACCCATCAAACCATTTCTCTGTAAATTCAAACTTTCTTGATTAGATCTTCTAATTTCTTCTAAAGAACTTTGAGAAAAACTAGCTAAGTTATTCAATTGACTGCAAGAAACCTCCCCAGCATTTTTTACAGCTTCTAAAGCTTTATTATATTCACAAGCAATAAAAGTAGCACCGAAAAGATATCCTGCTAAAAGAATCTTTCCCAACCAATTAATATCATCTTGATATTTCATAATAATAAATTAAAATCTTAATTAAAAAATATTAAGTAATAAATTCCGAAAACTTTTCAGAAATTTCAAAACAAGACTATTAAAAGTAAAAAATAAAACATTTATATGAAAAAGAGAATTTTAGCAAGTTTACTATCTTTAATAGTTTCATGCAAAACATTAACTCAGAATTTAACACCTATAGAAAATAACACAAAAGTTGAAAATAGAATTTACAGAACTGGAGAAACAAACGAAGATAAAAAACATTCAAAAAAAGAAGCAGAACAATCAGCTTGTAATGAAGCAAAAGAAGAAATAGCAAGAGAAATTTCAACAGAAATAAGATCTAGAGATATTGACATAATAAAATATAAAAAAGATTCATCAGAGCAAGAAAATAATTCAGATCAAGTTTCTTTAACAAGCCTAACAGTAAATGGATTGAAAACTGAATCTCTAGAATGTAAAGTAGAAGAGGAATTATTATTAGGATTAATAAGATTAAATAAAAGTTATTCTTGTAAATGTACAGTTTCTATGCCAGAAAATATTTATGAGCAAGCAATAGAAAGAGAAGTTAAAAGACAAGAAATAGAATTAACTGGAATAAAAATTCCAGGAGTATTTCCATTCACAATTGACAGATTAGAAGTTACTGAAGAAGAATATGCGGCTTATAGGAGATCTGAAAATCTAGGAACTTACAAAACAAAATGCAAAAACGGAAAAAGTAATTTTGATTATGAATTTGATCCAGAAAGTGAATTAATAAAAAATTCTAGAAAACCAATAAATTGCATTTCTCAAGATGAAGCACTTGCTTATTGTAAAAGTGTTTCTAAAGATCTTCCAACATTGGAAGAATGGATAGATTCTACAGGAACTAGTTTAGATAGAAGAAATTATCCATGGGGGAATGAAGAACCAACAACAGTACCACCTAAAGTTAATTTTGGGAAATTAAACAATTTAATGATTGAAACAATAGAAGTTGGAACTTATAAACAAGACGTTAGTTTACATGGAGTTTTAGATATGGGTGGAAATGTTGCTGAATGGACAAAAACTAAAAGTCCTAAAAATAAATATATTGTAATGGGTGGAGCTTGGAATCTTCCAGAAGAAGCAACAAGAATAAATAATTATAAAGAAGCAACTGAACCTTCAACATCAATTGGTTTTAGATGCGTGTTGAGGCCTTAGTTAAATTTAATAATAATAAAATTAATAAAATTTGATGGAAAAATGTAATCGTTACAAATGTCCATTAGAAAGTAACAGTATCTGTAAATGTTGCGAAGAAAAATTCTGTGAAGCACATGTAAATGCAAAACCAGTGCATATAGGAAACGCTAACGATGATGTCTATGATTATTTGCCAAAAACAATTCAAAAAAGTTATTGGTGGAGCAAACCAGAATTAGGACATCCTTGTACAAGATTCACGAAATTTTATAAAGAACAACTCGAAAAAACTGCAATTCAATATGATTATATTATTAAAGAAGTAGCAAACTCGAAAGGATATTTAAAAAAACAACAAAAGGAAAGAGAAATAAGAGAAAATGAAAGGATCAAAAATTACTGGCATGAAAAAGGAAAAATAGTACAAAGTAAAGAAATAAACTCTAATAGGGATTATAAAAATAGCCAAGTAAACGATGAAGAAATGGAAGATGAAGAAGATTTTCCTAAAAGTTATAAAATAGTGATAATAGTAATAATACTAGCGCTAGTTTTTGGAATAATTGTCTACTATTTATTAAATAGGTTATTCTAAAACAAGACATAGAAACCTTTTTAAAGCTCTCAAAATTCCAGTTTGTATCTTAAAGAGTTAAACAACTCACTTACTCCGCAAGGAGCACATAACATGGCAACAATATACGACGGAAATACACAAGAATCAATAGAAAAAATAGGATCTCTTTTAAAATCTAGTATTAAAGCTCCAGAATGGACAAGATTTGTAAAAACAAGTTCAGGTAAACAAAGAACACCTGAAAATCCAGACTGGTATTATATAAGAGCTGCAGCAGTTCTAGTTACAATCTACAAAAGAGGACCAATTGGTGTCTCAAAATTAAGAGTAAAATATGGTTCAAAAGAAAACAGAGGTCATGCACCTGAAAGATTCAAAAGAGCTTCAGGAAAAATAATTAGAACAGTTTTACAGCAGTTAGACAAAGCAGGATTTACTGAATACAAAAAAGATACAATTCACAAAGGAAGAATAATAACACCTAAGGGAAGATCATTAGTTGATAAAAATACAGTATTAAAAGAAAATGGCAAGATTTAAACCAAAAGCTAAAAAGTTAAGACTTGCAAAAGCAAGAAAACAAACTAAGTGGGCACCAATATGGATAGTACCTAAGATAAATAAAGGTTTAAAAAAAGTTCATCCATCAAGATACACAACTAAGAAAAGAAATTGGCGTAAGAGCAAAACAAGGGCATAAAAATGACTGAAGAAAAAAAATTCATAATTAATCTAAGAAGAGAATTTCTAAATGCTCCTATTTACAAAAGAGGAAAAAGATCAATTAATGGAATAAAATATTTCATGCAGCAGCACCTTAAAACTAAAATAGTAAAAATAGGTCCAGAATTAAATTTAAAAGTTTGGGAAAATGGTAGACAAAATCCTCCATCCAAAGTAGAAGTTAAAGCTATTGTTAAAGACGGAATTTCTTATGTGGAACTTCCAGGTTTCGAATTTCCAAAGGAAAAACCTAAGGAAGGAAAGAAAACTAAAGCTGAAGTTCAAAAAGCAGCAGAGAAAAAAGAAGAATCTGATGTAAAGAAAAAGAAAGAAGCAGAACTTAACAAAGAATTAGGAAAAGAAGAAGAATTACATCATAAAAAAGAACATGATAAAGAAACTATCCAAAAACCAACAACTTCTAAAGTAAAATTAAAAGAACAATTAGCAGAAAAAAGTGAAGTACAAGGAAGAATAATTGGTGAAACTGGTAAAAAAGGAAAAAAGTAATTTTTTAAATACTTTCTATTATCAATTATTAAAATGAACTTACCATTTGAAGATATAAGTAGAGAAATTCTAACAAAGAAAGAAGCAACTACAGATCCTAAGTTTGGAAAATCTCCAGAATCAAGAACAATAAAAGAATTACTAGAATCTTCTGTATTTGCCCTAAACAAAGTTGAAGGTCCTTCTTCACATCAAGTTTCTGATTATGCAAAAAAAGCATTAGAAGTAGAAAAAATGGGACATGGTGGAACTTTAGATCCTGCAGTAACAGGAGTCTTACCAATTGCAATAGGAAAAGCAACAAAAGTGATGGAAGCTTTACTAAAATCAAAAAAAGAATATATTTGTTTAATGCATTTACATGCACCAGCACAAATATCTAAAATTCATAAAACTTCAAAAGAGTTTATTGGAAAAATAACTCAATTACCTCCAGTAAAATCAGCAGTAAAAAGACAATTAAGAGACAGAGATATTTATTATTTAGAAGTATTTGAAATTAAAGATCAAGATGTTTTATTCAAAGTTGGCTGCCAAGCAGGGACTTATATTAGAACGCTTTGTTTAGCACCCGAAACAGAGTTAATAACTAATAAAGGAATAAAAACAATCAAAGAAATATGTGAAAATAAAGAAAAATTAATATTATTTTGTTTTAATAATAATAAAATCACGACTACAAAAATAATAGATTTTCAAAAGATACCATTTAATAAATCATTACTAGAAATAACAACTTATTCTAGAATAAAGATTAAAGTAACTCCAGATCACGAATTACTTAAATCAACAGACAATGGGCCGACGATGGAAAAAGCAGGAAATTTAAAGTTAGGAGATTATTTATTTAGATCAAATTCATTTCCAGATATAAGTAAAGAATATTGTATAGCAGAATTAATAGATGAAGAATATTATGTGCACAATGATTTAATTAAAGATAGATGTAAAGAAGAGTTAATTAAAAAATATGGAAGCATTAGGGAATTTTATAGACAAACCAGACTAGATAGAAAACCATTTGTAGGAAATTATAAAATAGATATAAGGATAAAACATTTAAAATTAGCAGGAATGTATGAAGAGGTAAAAAATCAATTAAATTGTTTTAAAACTGAAAAAGGAAAAATAATAAAGATTAATCCAAAATTATCAAAAGATTTACTTTATTTAATTGGTTTAATAGCTTCGGATGGAAATAACACTAAAGAAAAAAAGACAATAAGGCACACAAGAATAAAGTTTTCAAATACAAATAAAGAGATAATAAAAATATTTGAGAACACAATTAAAAAATTATTTCCAAATATAAAAGTTAGTAAAAAATTTAAGAAAGGATCCTGGGTTATCACAAGCAGTAATAGTTTATTAGCTACTTTATGTGCAAAATTAGGAATTAAAAGTCCATTTAAAAAAAATGATTTTAAAAGTATAACTGAATTAGAAAATAACCTAATTAAAAGTTTTTTGAGGGGTTATTTAGACGGAGATGGTTATGTCAATAATGATCTGGAACATACAAGAATAGAGTTTTCTTGCATAAATTATTCAAATATAAAGAGAATACATCAAATGTTATTAAAATTAAATATACAAAACATAATAGTAATAAGAAAAGCATATAATAAGAAAAATAAAATTTATTCAGATTTTTATGATATAAAATTAATAGATCCAAGTTCGAAATTAAAATTTTGTAGAGAAATTGGATCAAATCATCCGTTAAAGAAAAAAAGGTTGAAGAATATTGAAGAATATTTTAAGAATATTAATAAAAACCCAGAAGATTACTTATATGAACCACAAGATAGAAAAAAATACTTAAAAGAAATCAAAGGATTAAATGTAATTCTAGGTGGAAATTATTATAAGATGACCAAATATGAACGTCAAATAACAAAAAATATATATAAAAAATTAAGACTTATTAATAATAATTTACCTAAAGTATCTGATTTTACATTAGAGGAAATTCGAGAAATAAGAGAAGTTCCATTTAAAGGATATGTCTATGATGTAACTGTAGATAAAAATCGTAATTTTTTAATTGAGAATGGAATAGTATCAAGTAATTGTGTTTCTTGGGGGAAAACATTAGGAACAAATGGACACATGCAGCAATTAGTAAGAACAAAATCAGGACCATTTAATGATAAAGAATGTTATTCATTGCAAGATATAAAAGATGCATATGAATCTTACAAAGAAGGAAATGAAAAAGAATTAAAAAAAATATTAAAACCTTTAGAATATGCAGTAAGTAATTTGCCAAAAATATGGATACAAGATAGTGCAGTAGATTCAATATGTCATGGAGCAAATTTAACAGTTCCAGGAATAACAAAATTAAATTCTAAAATACAAAAAAAAGATCTAGTTGCAGTGTTTACTTTAAAAGACGAATTAGTATCTTTAGGTGAAGCACAACTAACATCAGAAGAAATAATAAGTAATTCTAAAGGCGTAGCAGTTAAAACAAATAAAGTTTTAATGGAAACAGAAGTCTATCCTCACTTTAAAAAAGCTTAAAAGACTTTCTTAATAACTAAATTAATGGTAGAAGCAATAAGGTTAGAAGGAAGGATTGAAAATTCTATTTGTAGTTATGAAAGACCAATAAAGGCATTAAATGCAACTGAGTGTGCATATCAAGGAACCTGCCCTTATCAAAGAACAGTAGAATTATCATTTGAACTAGAACCAATAGGCCCTTTATGTGAGCTAAATAAATATAGACCAAAAGCAGAAGTTAGATTACCAATAATTTTAGACACAAAATAATTAAACCCTAGCATATACAACTTCATATTTTACAAGATTACATTCTTTATGACTTTGAACATCAGCAAAATTCTTAATTATAGAAATTACTTTATTAATATCATATTTAATATCTAATTTTAAATCAAACTCAAAAGGAATAAATTCATTTTTCTCAAAACAAGCTAAATTTTTAATATTCAATAAATTATTAACAGATTCATTTAAAGCAAAATCCTTTCCATCTAAAGTTAAAAATCCTTTATTACTTAAATCATTTAAAAGATTTAAAGCTTTAGAAAACTGTAAACCAGTTCTAGCAAATATATCAGCAGCATTAATTTTTTTATTTAATTCAATACAAGAAGCTAAAACTTTCATTTCATCTTTACTTAATTTTTCAAAATCTAAAATAAAATTTCTACCAATTCCTCGTTCTAAATCATTTACAATTTGTCCATTATGAACATTCACAAGTAAATTAAAATTATCCTCACCTTTAACGCAAGTTAACATATAACAAGGGATCATAATAGCTTTCAAACTTTCAATTTTTTTATTAACTAATTTAGTTATATCATCTCTAGAAACCTTAGGCCTGATCATACTAATAACTTCTTTTCCAGTATCATTCCATTGTTTTTTCTTAATCTCTTCGTTCTCTTCTAAAACAACATTTTCTTTAGCAGAATAATCAACTTTAGCATCTGCAAAAGTTCCAACAACATCAATGCTTTCTCCACCATGCAAAGTCATTCTAGGTCTAACATCAATAAACAAAGGCATATCTGCAATACCAATAACCATTGCTGTTCCAATATGTAAATTAATAATTTCTTTTTCAGTGTCAGAAGTTATTCCTTCAACAGAACTACTAATAGATTTAAGATCATTAGGATTTGTTATTTTCAAAATTACTTGTGTACTACATTGAGATAAAACAGTTTTTTCAATTCTAGCAGGTCTTTGAGTTACAACTGCAACACCTAATCCAAATTTTCTACCTTCAGCAATAACCTGCCTCATTATAGAAGAACTCTTAGCTTCACCATAACTTCTTTCTGGTGCAAAATTGTGCGCTTCCTCCACCACAAGAAAGAAAGGAGGAATTTCAGCTCTTTTTCTTGCATTAAAAACATCATTAATTATTTTATAAACAATAATTTCTTGAACTTCTTGTGGTATTCCTCTTAAATTAATAATACTGCATTTACCAACACCAACTAAATCATTAAGTTTAGTTGCTTCTGTATCTGAAAATATATTCAAGCCTTTCAAATAATCAATTACATTAATTAAAGTCCATTTAGCATTATTTTCTTCACCTTGCAAACTAACCATTAATTGATCAAAGTCACCAATTTTTCTAATATCACTTAAAGCACCATAAAGTAATCCCATTTGACTGCTGCTTAATTTAGCAGGAAGCATATGCATTAATTCACTTCCAGTCATTCCTTTAGCAGCTAACTTCAAAACTTTAGCTTCAGGATTTTTTTCAATATCTGGACTATATTCTTGAATTTGTTTAAAATATCCTTTAGGTTCTAATCCAAATTTTTTCAAAATATCTTCATCCCTGCTTGGAAATTTCAAACTAGAATATTCCCCATGAGGATCAATAACAAGAACTGGAATTTTTTTCTCTAAAATTTCTTCAAGTAAAACTCCGCAAAAAAAAGATTTACCAGATCCAGATTTAGCTAGTATTGCTAAGTGTTTAGTAATTATTTTATTCAAATCTAAATAAACTTTAATATTTTCTCTATCTTCTAAAACACCAACATAAGCTCCTCTTTTACTTTCTTTTAATCCAAGAACATCTTTAACATAATCATCATCTGCATAAATTATTTCAGTATTGGGTTCTAAAGGAGTTCTTAAATTTCTTAAAATACCAATCTTATCCCTATAACCCATAACATTACATTTTGCCTTAGTTTCATCTTTCTCTTTCTGAATATCCACAACTTGAGCCAAAACCCAGTATCCTTCTGTATGCTTTGCTTTAACATACATAAACTTCTTCGCACTATCTTCTACTAAAAAATAGAATTCATTAGTACCACTTTTTCCTATAATCTTACCTAAGACCATTATAGACTGTTGAACTAATTAGGTATTTATATAATTTTATGAGATTTCTTTATAGTAATAAGTTTCGCCCTCTTCTATTTCAGAATTATAATTATTTTTTTCTAGCCAACGAGCAGTATCTTCTTGATCAAACTTAGGAAAGACAACCACGATTTTACTATTTATTTTTCTAGCAGTTAAGATCAAAATTTCTTCAAGTTCTTTAAGTGATGGTGTTCCTTCTCCTATTTTAGCCTCTCGATGAATATTGTCTAATTTAATGTTATTCAAACGTGTCCTACTAACCCAGAATCCATAAACTGCTTTACCGGTTTTGTATAAAAGTTCTAAACTCATAGGAGAATTATAATTAGAGATTGACCAATTTCCTATTTGGCTTGCTTCTTGTTTTCCATTAAACATCTCAATTAGCAAATCTGCAATATCCGAATTACTCATAGGTATAATTCAAATAGCATGATTTTTAACCTTTTCCAAAATAGTTAGTATATGAGACAACTAGAAATAATTAAAGAAGAACCAAAATTTAAAGGTTTGATAAAAATAGATAGAAATTCAGGAATTCCTTTAATTGGAATTATACAAGTAGGAGTAATAGATAGAGGATCTTCTTTGCTGCAAGTTAGAGCTTCAACAGCATGTAATATGAAATGTACTTTCTGTTCAACATCAGCAAATTCATATGATATTCATCCTTACAATTATGAAGTAGAATTAGATTATTTAATGGATTGGATAAAAGAAGTAATCAGATTAAAAAATAATGAAGTAAATCAAATAAATATAGATTCTGTCGGTGAACCATCTGCTTACAGAAATATTATAGAGTTAGTAAGAGAATGCAAAAAACTTCCAGGTATTGAATTAATAACAATGCAAAGTAATGGAACTTTATTAACACCTCAACTAATTAAAGATCTAGAAGAAGCAGGATTAGATAGAATTAATCTTTCAGTTCATTCTTTAAATGTTGATCAATCAAAAGAGTTATTTGGTTCTAAGATATATAATTTAACTAAAATTTTAGAAAATGCTAAGTTAGTTAACAAATCAAAAATAGAATTAAACTTAACACCAGTTTATTTACCAAATATTAATGATAAAGAAATTGAAAATTTAATTGAATTCGCAAAAGAAATAAATTGCAGAATTTCTATACAGAAATACGAAGTTTACAAATATTCTAGAAAAATAAAAAAAGTAAAAGAACAAAATTGGTTTAAATTTTATAGGTATTTAGAAGAGCAAGAAAAGAAACACAATCATAAATTGAAAATAGGTCCAGCAGATTTCAAAGTTTATAGATCTAAAAAAATACCTTTAGAATTTAGAAGAGGAGATACTATAACAGTAGAAGTTGTAATGCCTGGTTGGATAAAAAATGAAATGGTAGGTAGAGCAAATAATAGATCAGTTACAATAGTTAATTGTAATAAACAAATTGGAGCAAGAGTAAAAGTTAAAATAATTGAATCTAAAGATAGTATTTATATTGCTAAAGAATTCTAAGCTTCACCTATAATTTTTACACCAAATATTGATGGGATGTCTAATTTTTCATCTGATCCAGTAGCAATTCTAACATCAGGTCTATTGCCTATATAACTAATACCATTAATATCTCTATTATATAATACAGAGTAAATACCTTTTAACCTAGTACGAAAATTTTGAATTAATAATGATTCATCTGGATCACTAGTTTGGACTTCTCCTAAAGCGCCATAAAATGAAACAAGTTTAAGTTTAACTTCAGGCTCAAATGGTTTGTTATCCGGTTTAAAGACGGCTTTCTTTAACAAATTACAAAGATCAACAAGGTTTACATGAAGTAAATCTTTAATCTTGCTTTTAAGAAATATTTCTCGAATTTCATCTAAATCATGATATATAAATTTAAAAGATCTCCCCAGATTAATACCGCCTAATAAAATATCAAAACGATCACTAGCATATTGAGCAGACACCATATGAGCAGGAGTACCCATTGCTTTTCTCACAATATCCAAATTATCAAAAAGAACACCACCTTGGTCTCTATCCTTATAATTTACAATTACAAAATCAGGTCCAGTATATAATAAAGAAGAAGAAAAATTAGTAAGTGTGGGATCACCCAAAGAAACATTTGGACCTAGTCTTTCCATAGCAATATAACCTTCTTCTCTTATTTTATCGCCAAGAAAAGGATCAAGAGGAGAAGCACCATTTACAATAGCAATTCTATAAGTTGCTTTATTTACAAGTTTTTCTAATTCTTCTATTCCCATAATAAAAAAATGAGAAAAAGATTTTTAAGATTAACCTTTTATTTCTAAAGAAAAATATATGTTTTTATTACCACTCGTCAATAAATACGTAAAAACTGAAGCTTTAAATACCTAAAAATCAAGTTCTAAAGAATCATGATAAGTAAAAAATCAAAGGAGGTTAAAAATATGGCAAAAGGTTCAACTCTAGGCATGATTGGCGCTTGGTCATTCATTATTGGAGCTGTAATTGCGTTGATCTTAGGAGCAATTCCATCTACAGCAGGAACTCCCTGGGTAATTGGAGTACTACTTGTACTAGGAGTTATAGTAGGCTTCTTAAATGTTACAGAGAAAGAAATAGTACCTTTCTTAGTAGCTTGTATAGCATTACTAGTTGCAGTACCAACATTTGGTGCAGCAGTAGGCGGATTTGGATCAACTTTTGGTTGGTTAACAAGAATACTATTACATATAGGTGTTTTTGTAGTACCAGCAGCAATTATTGCATCCATTAAAGCAATAGTAGCTATTACATCAAATTAATGATGTTTAGCTTTTTTTCTTTTTTTTATTTAAATAAAAGTACTACTTCTAAATGTCGAAAGATTTAAAAATATTTACTATTAAACATTTGTATGCCAAAAATAAATTATGTTAGTCAAGTACTAAGAAATTTCGAAGGAGAAACACCTCAATTAGCAAGTATAGAAACTGCAGAGAAATTTCTTATAGCACACGGTATAACCTTAGCGGAAATAAGAAAAACTATTCCTGGAGAAATACCAACAGGGGAATGGGCTGAAGACTTAGTTGCAAAGGTATTGTCAACAGAAGGAAAAATAGCATTGCCAGATTTTGGAATAATACCTCCAGCAGTGATTGAAGTATCGGGAGTTTATGTAGCTCAATATAATGGAAGAAATTTAAGTGTTTACAAAAAATACAGAAGTGATCAACCTATAAGTTTTGAACCTAAACCCAAGTACAATATAGTTTTAGAGTCAGGTTATAGTGAAAAACCATTAATAAATAGCCCAATCCAAAAGATTTCTTTTGAAGATAAAGCAAAAACACCAATTGAAAAAATAGAAAGACATCCGTTCAGGATTAAAAGATAAAACAAAAGACTGTTAAATACTTCTAGTTAAATTCAATTATGGAAGCAATAGCTGAATGTATACCAAATTTAGAAGAAATAACAAAATTAGAAATTAAAGAAATTCTAAAAAAAGATTCAGAAATAGTTTTACCAGGAAGAGTAAAATTCAAAATAAAAGATGATAAAGAATTAGCAAATTTTACTTACGAAACAAGATCTTCTTTAAAAGTTTACAAATTTATAGAAAAATTAAAGTTTAAAGATCTAGAAAGTTTAGAAAATGAAATTAAAAAAATAAAATTTCCAGAAATAAAAGGTTCATTTGCAGTAAAATGCAATAGAAAGGGAGAACATGGATTTAGTTCTAATGAAGTAGAAAAATTATTTGGAGATGTAATAAATAAAGATAATAAAATAAAAGTAGATTTAAAAAATCCAATTACAATAGTTCTAGTAGATATAATAAATCATGATTGTTTAGTAGGTATAGATTTTTCGGGAATTAATTTAAGCAAAAGACCTTATAGAATAAAATTAATACCTCAATCAATAAATCCTTGTCTAGCTTATTGTATTCTAAGAATTTCAGAAGTAGAAAAAAAAGATATAATTTTAGATCCATTTTGTAAATCTGGAGAAATAGCAATAGAAGCAGCATTTTATTTAAAGAACATTCCAGTTAATAAATTACACTTAGAAAAATTAGCATTTACGAAATTATTAGATTTTAATTATAAGGAAAAAATAAATAAAAATAAATTAAATATTTATGCTTCAGATAGCCTATTATATAATCTTAGATCAGCTGAAATAAATGCAAAAATAGTAAATATTAACAAAGAAATAGATTTTAGTAGACAAGATATTGATTGGATAGATCATAAATTTGGAAAAAATGCAGTAGATAAGATAATAACATTTCCAATTCATGCAACTAAAACAATATCAAAAAATAAAGTAGATAAATTACTGCAAGAATTTTTCTTTCAAGCAGAATTTTTATTAAAAGAAAAAGGTGCAATAACAATATTAACAGCAGCTCCAAAAGATCTAGAAAGACATACTGCAAAATACAAATTCAAAAAAGAAAAAGAATACAAAATTAATTATATGAACCAAGAATTCTATATTATTGTATTCAAGAGATAAGTTTTTAAATTATAAAACAACAATGTTTTTATGACAAATCCAGAACAAGCATTGATAGATCAAAGATTACAAAAATTAGAAGAAATAAAACAACTAGGCATAGAAGCATATCCCTATTCTTATGATATTACGCATTATGCTAAAAATATTTTAAAAGAATTTTCAACTTTAATAAATGAAGAAAAAACAAAAACAGAAGTTTCTCTTGCAGGAAGAGTTATGACTATTAGAAGAATGGGAAAAGCTTCTTTTGCGCATTTACAAGATCCAACTGAAAAAATACAATTTTACATAAGAGAAGATGATATTGGACAAGAACAATATGAATTATTTAAAAAATTAGATATGGGCGATATTATAGGAATAAATGGAATAGTTTTCAAAACAAAAACAGGAGAAGTTTCTATTTGGGTAAAAAAATTAACATTTTTAGCTAAAGCATTACGTCCATTACCAGAAAAATGGCATGGATTAAAAGACACTGAAATAAGATATAGACAAAGGTATGTTGATTTAATAGTAAATCCAGAAGTAAAAGAAGTTTTTCTAAAAAGAGCAAAAATTTACAAAGCAATAAGAGAATTTCTAGATGAAAGGGGATTCTTAGAAGTTAGAACTCCAATATTACAAACACAATATGGTGGTGCAAATGCAAGACCATTTGTAACTAAAATTAATGCATGGAATATACCTATGTATTTGAGAATTGCATATGAATTAGATTTGAAAAGATTAATAGTTGGTGGTTTTGAAAAAATTTATGATCTTAGTTCTTGTTTTAGAAATGAAGGTGTAGATAAAACACATAATCCAGAATTCGCAATGATGGAAATACAATGGGCATATAAAGATTATAATGATGCAATGAAATTAACAGAAGAATTGTGGGAATATGTTGCAAAAAAAGTTCTAGGAACAACAACAATAGAATATAGTGGAAAACAAATAAATCTAAAATCTCCTTGGAAAAAGTTATCTATAAAAGATGCACTTAAAGAATTAGCAGATATAGATGTAGATGATCTTTCAGAAAAAGAAATATTAGATTTAGTAAAAAGACACCATATAGAATCAGAAGGTAAATCAACTAAAGGAGAAATGATGATGTTACTATTCGAAGAATTATGTGAAAATAAATTAATACAACCAACACATATTATAGATCATCCAAAAGAATCTTGTCCATTATCAAAACCACATAGAAAAAATCCAGAATTCATAGAAAGAGTTGAAGGTTTTATTAATGGAATGGAAGTTGGAAATAGTTATTCAGAATTAACAGATCCCATTTTACAAAAAAAACTTTTAGAAGAACAAGCAAAAAAAGGTCGTGGTGGAGATGAAGAAGCTCATCCAATGGATGAAGATTATATTAGAGCTCTAGAAATTGGTCTACCACCAAATGTTGGTATTGGAATTGGTGTAGATAGAATGGTAATGCTAATAACAGGAGCTGAATCAATTAGAGATGTAATTTTATTCCCAACAATGAGACCAGAAAACAAAGAAGAAGAAATTCAAACTTCAAAATCTAAAGAAACAAATATAGCGGTAGCAATTGTAAATAAAGGTTTAGAATTGAAAAAATGGGAAGAAATGAATACAATAGCTCATTTAAATGCAGCATTTGGAGCTAGAGAAGGAAGAAAATTATTCTTACAAGATAAAATAAAAACCAAAGATAATAAAGAAATAAATTTGAATATCCAGCATGCAATAATGATAAAAGAAACAAAATCAAATAATGAATTGTTAGATTTAGTAAAACAAGCAAAAGAATCTGGTTTAGAAGTTTCAGAATTTACAAGAGAAATGATTAAAACAACAGACGATAGAAAAGTTATTGTTGAAACTCAACAAAAAGAATTAGATGAAATTGAATATTTAGGTGTTTTAGTATTTGGAAAAAAACAAGATGTTGAAAAATTAACTAAACAGTTCAAATTGTTTGAATAAAACTTCGAAGAAAACTTTATAAATAGCCTTTAGTGTAATTTTAATGAAAAACGAGGTTTAAAGGCTGAATAAGCCATTTCTTGTTTTTCCAAGAAGATTAAATGGAGGGAATAAAATGGGCGAATTAGTTGTAGTAAGAAGTAAAATAAAAGACGTAGCTAAAGGAATGAATGTTTCTGGTGATTTTGCAGATGCTCTTAGTGAAAAAGTAGAAATGTTAATTAAAGAAGCATGTAGAAGAGCTAAAGAAAACAAAAGAAGTACAATTCAACCTAGAGACTTATAAGTTTCTAGATTATTTCTTTTTTTATTTACAAAAGATTTTTATACAAATTTAATTATAAAATAATATGAGTTCTAAAATAAAAAGAGAAGAAGTTTATGGTTTAATTGATAAGAAAAAGTGGATTCGTGGTGCATGGGATAACGAACCAGATGCTGTCAAATTTTTCTATCAAGAAGACCTAATAAGGTTGCCTTGTTTACTTCAAAGAAATCCAGCTCTAGGTAATTGGTGTGGTTATGTAGGAGTAGAAAAAAATAATATATACTATAGGTTAAATTATATAAAATTTCTTAGAATTATTAAAAAACCAGATATAACCTATTCAAAATTTAACAAAATTTTTGATAAGGTTTTTGGAGATAAAGAATATTGGTATTTTGGATTTGATTTTGGACATGATAAAGATATATCGCCAGGAAATCAAGTGATAGATTTAGAGGAAAATCCATTCACTGCAAAAGTCATTGAATTGGCTGAAAAAGCAGGAATAAAATTAGGAGTGGGGGCAACTTACAAAAGTTTAGAATTTGCAGAAGAAGTTCTTGTAAAAATGGCAAAGAAAATAATTGGAGAGCAAAAAGCATTTCTAGTTTCTAAAGCAAGATCAAATAAATAATAATATTTTTAATTCTTTTATCATCAAAAACCTTTTATAATTGATAATGCCAATGAGTACATGGGTTCTATAAAAGAAAGAAGAGAAGTTTATGATTTAGTAAACAAAAGTAGATGGATTCAAGGAGTATGGAACAAAGAACCTGATTTTATCAAATTTATTTATCGTGAAGATTTAATTCTTTTACGTTGTATAATAAGAAGAGATAAAACAGCAGGAAATTTAGTATGCTATATTGGAGTACCTGAAGGAAATGTTTATTATGAAAAAGATACAAACGAAGCCTATATTCCAAAATTTATGGATTTTTCTTTTACAGGATTTGCTAAACACTATGATAAAGAGTTTAAAGGAGAGAAAAAACATTGGTATCTTGGATTCGATTTAGGACGTGATGATGATTTATCTCCTGGATTACAGATCTTCGATGCAAGCACAGAAGAAGTTGGAGCCAAAGTTGCAGAAATATTAGAAAGAGTTAAAAAAGAAGTGGGAGAGATGCCAAAGAAAACATATAAAGATGTAAAATTTGCTGAAAAACTTTTAGTAGAATTAGCACAACAGATTATAAAAGACCAAAAGGCATTCATTGTTGCAAAAGCAAGAAAGGGTAAATAAATCAAAAAACTATTTATACTTCTAAACCTTAACAATTCTAAGTGGTGAAAAGAGATGTCTAAAGTTAAAGGTTCTAGAACTGAAAGAGAATTAGTTCAATTATTTAATAAAAGAGAAGATTGGGCAGCTATAAGGGTAGCAGGCTCAGGTTTAACAAAAGAACCAAATCCAGATGTTTTAGCTGGAAGTGAAAAAAGAAAACTAGCAATAGAGTGTAAGTCTGTAAAAGGAACAATAAGATATTTATACCAAGAAGACGCAGATCAGATAATAAAGTTTGCAGAAAAATTTGGAGCAGAAGCTTGGTTTGGAATAAGGTTTAATAATAAAGGTTGGTTTTTCCTAAAACCACATCAACTAGAAAAAACAAAAAATTCAAATCTAAGTATATCCTTAAAATTAGCAGAAGAAATAGGAATAAAATTTGAGGTGTTAGCAAAAAATGAGTAACTTACAAAATAATATAAAATTTAGTGGATTATCAGATTTAACTCCATTAGAAATAGACATACTAAATAAAATAATAGAAAAAGAATATCCTAAAATTCAAAGAATGTTAAAAGAAGATTCAGAATTAAAAGTAAATATAAAAACTTCAAAAAAAGGAAAGGGAAAAAGATATAATGTTAGTATGCTTCTAGAAACAACTTCTTCAAATTTAAGTACAAAGTCTAAAGATACTGAATTATCAGGAGATTGGGATTTAAAAAAAGCAGTTCATAAAGCATTAACACATTTAGAAGCAGAAGTAAAACATAAATTCAAAACAGATCAAGAAAAATGGAAAGGAAAAAGAAGTTTTAGAGATTTCATAAAAGAAAAGTTTAGTTGAAAAGTTTTCGGAAATTTCCGAATTATCTTTTTTAAGGTTAAATTCTAGTTAGTTCTATGAAATATTTAATTCCAATAATATTAGCATTGATCTTTATACCTTTAATAAATGCACAACAATGTAACTGCTCTTGTATAAATAATGAAACAATTAAAGAAGAAATAGAATTACCAGAAAATTCATGTAATATTCAGCTAAATCTAACAACAGACAAAGAATACTACAAGAACGGAGAAAAAATAACAATAAATAACATTCTAAATAATAAAAGTATTGACTTTGATATAGAATACTGGATAGAAAATTTAAATGGAAGTATAATAAAAAACAAAACAATAACTAAAAACACTTTAGCCAAACAATATACACCAAAATTAGATAATAACTCAACATTAGTAATAAAAAATAATTTAACAACATTAAATTGTATAAATATAAACAACAATACATACAATGAGTTGAAAGTTTTTATAGAAGTAGAAAAAGAACCAAATTCAAACTTAACATTAAAAGAAATTATTCCAAGAAATAAAAAATTAAAATTAGGAGAAAATTTAACTATAAATCTAAAAGTTTATACTGGAAATATAAGTAATTACACAATAACAACAGAAATAGAAAATATAACAAACAAAACAGAATTGATTTTAAACAAATATAATTATACAGATTTAACAATTTTAAATAAAATAAATGAAAATTGCAATATAATCCCGAATAATTACACACTAATAATAAATTCAAATAGTAGTTTAATAAAAGATAATATAACTATAATAAACGAATGTGTAAATCAAACTGCAAATAACGCAATAATATTGCAAAATTCAACTCAAAACAGCTCCGAAAATCTTATAAATCAAGAATTAAACCCCATCACAGGCCATATAGTATATGAATCAAGCAATATAAAGGCCAAAAAAATAGGTGTTTATACATTAGTGGCTATTTTAGTTACATTAATTATAACCTTTATAACAAAGAAAAGCACACTAAAACAAATAAAAGAACAAGCACAAAAATGGTATTCACAATAAGAGCAGTAATAGAAGTTCTAGGTTATCCAGAAGAACATGTTAAAGATATAACTGGAAAAATAATAGAAAAACTAAAAAAAGAAGACGGAATACAAGTTTTAAAAGAAAAAGTCCATAATGCAGAAAAAATTAAAGAGAAATTCTTTTCTTGTTTTGGAGAAGTAGAGCTAAAAATAAATGACTTCAGCAGATTATTATATTTCTGTTCTGATTATCTACCATCAAATATAGAAATATTAGATATGGATAAAATTAGTATATCTTCTCGTGAATTTATGATTGGTATAAATGAAATACTGGAAAGATTGCATAATTATAACATCCTAGTAAATAATATGACAAATCAATTAAAATCACTAGAAAAGAAAGAAGAGTAATTATTTTCTTATTCTATCTACAAATTTATCAAATTCATCTTCTTTTTTCTTAGTTCCTTTGTAAACAAAATAAACAATAATAAAGGCGACAAAAGCTATTATAAATACAATAATTAACCAAGTATAATTACTTTTTTCTCTATCATCTATGATTAAAGTTCTATTAGTAATATTTACAACAGTTTTGTTAGAACTTAAATTCAAAGGAGAAATAACACTTTTCTTTCCAATAACATTCAGGAATAAAGGTAATGAACCTGTAGCATGCTCAGAAGAATTTACAAATAAATTGCCAGTAAAATTACCAGATGAAAAATTAAAGCTTTCATTTAAAGAAATTAAAATGCTAGTGCTTCTATTAGAGAGTAAAACATTAACAGATGTAGGTTTAATTTCAAACATATTATGTAACCCCAAAACAAAAACATTAAGATTATTTAAATCAACACTAGCATTGTTATTAATTAAAATTTGCCCAGAAGAATAAGACTCGCTTAAATCCAGATTAATAACAAGTTTGTCTAATTTCTTTTTTGAAGTATGAGAAAAATATAATGAATTACTTAGATTAAGATCAACAGTAGAAGTATTAGTAAAATTTATAGAGTTGTTATTTTCAACTTGAACAATTGAATTAGGTTTTAAAACAATAAAAGGAATATTATAATTTCCAGAACCATAATCTAACTTAATAGAACCATAAAAACTTGAATTATTCTTGCCAAATAAAGAACTTGTAACTAAAACATTTTTAAAATTATTAGGATTAATAACTAAACTATTTTTATCTAAATTAAAAAAATCTCCTTCTTTAGATAAAGCAACATTAGCTAAATTATTTCCATTATTTTTAACAACTAAAGTAAGACTAACTTCTTGATTGTCATTAACATTTTGAAATATATAAGCAGGTCTAACACTAATTGAAGAAATAGAAGAAGAATCAACATTAAAAGAACTTGAAAAATCACTAATAAATAAATTCCCATTTTTCAAATAATTAATATTATCTAAAAGTAAGTTATAACTACCATTTACTAAATTTGGTAAATCGAAATAATAAACATAAAATGTATTATTAAATTTAACCAAGTTTTTAGCAATAGAAATAGAATTATTATTTACATCTCTCAATAATAAATTAGAAGTTGTTAAATCATTAGATAAAGTTATATTATCAGTAGAAATTTCAACTTGTAAAGTTTCAAAAGGATGATAAACTTCTTTGTAAAAATCAAAATTAATATCAGAAGCATTAACAATATTGAGAGTTAATAAAAATACAAAAAACCAAAGACATTTTTTAAATAACATTATCCTTTCAACAATCTCTGAGCTTCTCTTATTGATTTATCAAGCTCATCTTCTTCTTTAGAAGGTCTAGCTTTCAGAGGCGCAGTTGGTTTCATTGGTCTAGCAAATGGTTTTACTGGTTGTGGGCTAGGTTGAACTGGTTTAAACTCAGTCTGTCTTTTAAATTGTTCAAAATTAGGTTTATTATTATTCTTTTTCTTAAAGAACTTAGATAAATCTACTTTTCCAGTTTTTACATATTTAGTGTAGAATACAAATCCTCCACCACCAAATACTATTAAAATAATTAATAACCATAACCACCATAAACTGCCGCCTTCTTCAGTTGTTGGATCACTTGTAGTATCAGGTTCAGTAGTATCATCAGTAAAATCATCTAAAGGAACATCTAATGAATCATCTCCTGTATCTGCAGGGCAAGTTCCACAAGTTCCACCGCAATCTATAGCTATTTCACCAGCATCTTTAATTCCATTATCACAAATACATATTGGATTATCTCTACATTCAAGTTCACCACACTCTAAAACTCCATCTCTATCATTATCTAATCCATCTCCACAAATTTCAACATCAGCACCACCAGGAGAAGAACTACCAAAAGTAACTGTGTTTCTAGATAATTGAGCACCATGTAATGAAATTAAAGCCCAAGAAGTTGATTTAATATTACTGCCCCAGCTTCCATCATTTGAAACTTTAGAATTTAAATAATTAATAACTCTTGAAACTGAATCACTTTTATCTGTTCCATACAAACCAAATAAAGCAATTGAACTAGCAAAAATATTATCATTCCAACTTCCATCTGAAGGTCTTTGTAATTTAACTAATTCAGTTATAAAAGAAGGAGAAGCACTTGAACTAGCAATTAAAACCCTATTTAATAATCCAAGCAATTCGATATTGCTTCTTTGATTTAAAGCTTGATTTTCTAAATAAATATGTGTTCCTAAACCCTCAATTCTTAAACTTGTATCTGAGTTTATAGTTGAAATTTCATTTAAAGCCCAAGTTGCATAAGCAGTACTATCTACATCACACCTATTAGCAGGAACATTACTGCCAAAACAAGCATTTGCAACAACAAATTCTAAATTTAATCCAGACTGACTTTTTTGTATAAAGAAAGTATTTCTATCTGGTTTGTAAACCAAAGTAACAACTGAATCTCCAACACTAGGATCACAGCTTACAGTAATTTTAGGTTGTAAAGTTGTTCTTACTAAAGTAGGACTTAATTCATTTAAATTAATATAATATTCTCCGCTTGTAAAAGAACCACTAGGATTTTTAATACGATCATTTTCTAAAGTAAATATTTTATCTCCACCAGGATAAGTAATCTTACATTGACCATTACTACCTTTAATTACTAACCACCATTCTCCAACAAGAGCCATAGGAACCTTTGCTTGTTTAAGCCAAGTAACTTCTCCAGTAACATCTTGTCCGCTTAATGCAAGAGCTAAAGTAGCTAAAGAACTATCTTTAACATTACAATTACCACTAGGCCAGCATTTACTTGCTGCATCCTCTAATCGTTTTAAATTTTCTATTGAACCAGAAACTTGGAATTGAGAATTTTGCAATAAAGCAATACTAGACAAAGCCCTATCTTCAATACTTAATGAAGAAGTATTACTAATGCTTGCATGTAACCAACCATAAGACTTACTTAAATCTCCACGAGCTAAATTAGTAACAGTAGATGTTGTCTGAGAACCAGAACCGTTAGTTTCATTAGCAGCAAATACTGAAAAAGAACTAAAAATTATTAAAAGACAAGTAATTAATAAGAATAGTTTAAACCCACCTCTTTCCATAGCCTTATTCAGCACAATTTATTTATAAACGTTTCCATACAGGTAATTTCATGATACCTGAAAAATTTTTAAAATATAATCCAGAATTATTTGCAAAAGGTAAAAGGGGATTAATATTTGTATTTCAAAAAAATAGAAAAAAATACGCAATAAAAATAAAAAATCCAGATTCAAAAGCAGTAGAAAAAATTAGAAATGAAGCTTTTTTCTTAAAAAAATTAAATAAATATAAAATTGGACCAAAATTTGTAGAAGAAAGTTCAGATTATGTTTGCTACGAATTTATTGAAGGAACAATTTTAAAAGAATATTTAAAAGAAAATAAAGATTTAAATAAAATATTTAAAGAAATTTTAAAACAATGTGAAATTTTAGATAAATTAAATATTAATAAAGAAGAAATGCACAATCCATTAAAAAATATAATAATTAATAAAAAAAATAAACCAATATTAATTGATTTTGAAAGATGTCATTTTACATCAAGACCAAAAAATGTAAATCAATTTAAAGAATCTATGAAAAGAATAAACAAGTTATACTCAAGATAATTACAAGGGTTGAGAAGAACTAGCTTCTAAACGAAGTTCATTACGATCAACAGGCAAATATCTAGTTATAGGTTTAGATATACTTTTCAAAGCAGCACATAAATCATTTATATATGAACTGCTAGGACTATAACCAGCTACAATTGGTTTGTTTTCTGCATCTTCAAGAGAAGCAGTAAGAGCCCTCACATATTGGTTAGGTAATGATTTAGCAATTTCAGTTACATCACATTTTTCTCTTTCTAAAAGATAGACTAAAGCAACATTGGAAGCTCTAGCTTGTCTAGAATCATTCATACGTGGAATTAAAGAAAGATGAGATGCTAATAATTCTAAAGAACCAGCAACACGAACAGGAATTCCTTCTATTTCAATTAAAGATTTCGTAGCCTGACCACCAACAACAGGATAATAAATTATATTAAAATTATTTCCACTTCTATTAAAACGATATGATTCTTTGCTACCACTCTCTGGTCTTCCAGACTTAACACGACCAGGCAATCTATCAAGCGCAATAGAATATCTATGATCGCCCATTAAATCAAAAACTCTGGGTTGGTCTTGAGCTTGATCAAGAATATCTAAACCATCTAAAGAAACAAGATGTGCTAAAACAGCATGATATCCAAAAAAATTAAGATGTCCACCAATATCTGATAAATCGCAATTTAATTCTAAAAAAGTAGAAAACGGATCAGACTTACTAAATTTAAATTCACTTGAACTACCACCATTTTCTTGTCTTAAAGCTAATACCAAAAATATCTACCCTCGAAAGTCTTCCAAGTAAAACAAATATTTAAATGTTTTGTACAAAAACAAAGTTACAATTATTTTTCTTTTTTACTAGAATTAATTTTCAACATTCTTAAAGCATAATTAACTGGATTTTTACATTTACTACAAACAGAATCTTCACATTTAATTCCCATTGTTTTATAATAACTTGGATTATCACAGTTAGGAGGCAATACTAATTTTTTCTGTCTCTTAAACCAGCTAATTTGAGCTTTAATATAACCTTCTCTTAAAGGTTCAGTATTTTTTTTATTCCATTCCATCATAAATTTATCTATGTCTTCTAATGACCAACCAACATTTTGAAAAAAATTAACTAAAATAAATACAGCTCTTTTTCTTCCATCTTCTTTAACACCAGTCATTAATTTTAAAATACATTGAGGAAAATAATCTGGTTTTATAGCAACTTTAGGAGCTTCAAATTTTCTATCAGGTTTTACTTCTTCAATATAATTTGTTTTCTTCGCCCAGTCAAATGCTTGTATAAGTAAATTCTTAGCTTCATCTTTAATAACATTTTCTCTATCTAAAAATTTAATATCAGTTTTAACATTCTCCATTTTAGCATTTTCAATATTAAAATCTTTTAAATTTTTAAGAGGAATACTAACTAATCCAGATTTTTCATTTATACTATAAACACATCTAAACAAATGCCTATTTGAAATTAAAACGCTGTCAATATCAACAACTTTAAATGGATCAAATTTTCCATTAATAATAACATCTTCAACTTTCTTAGCAACACTTATTGCAGCTTTTTCTAAAGAATATTTTTCTAAAATTTTAGCACTTAAAAAATCTTTAATCATATTTTTAAGATATTCAGAAATAACTCTAACTCCATCTGGAAAATAATCTTTAATATTTACACCATTAACTTCACTAGGAAAACATTCAAATGGAATTGCAATATGAAATCCATGATTGCCAGAAAATTTAATAGAATAATTTTTAACATCATTGAATTTTAAAGCTTCAATAATTAAATCAGCACACATAATACTAAATTCTAAATTTTTAGCATCTAAATCTAAAATGCAATCCCATCCAATTCTTAAATCATTTAAATCTCTTTTATTCAAGCCAGCTTCTAGTAAAAGAGGATCTTTCCACCTTTCTTCACTTATGTGAAAAGAAGTCATTCCTTGTTTAATTAAATCCCTAATATCACCTTCAAAATTAACAATTTCTGGTCTTCTACCTCTAATAGTTCCAAACCAAGCTTGTACTTCTCTATTCTGAGAAAGTCTAACAAATTCTTTTTGAATTTCTGGCCTAGCATAATAAGTTTTAATTTTTTCAACATCAGTCATAAATAAAAAAGATCTACAAAGTTTATAAAAACTATCTAAAAGAAAATATATACTATTGATAATATATTTACTCTTGCATTTTCTCTTGAGCTGCACTTTGAATTTCTTCTTGTAAACTAAAAAGAGATTCTCTAGTATTTACTATTTCATTTTTTAGTTGATCTAAAAAAGATTTAACTTCTAAAAGCTGGCTTTCAACACTGTCAATCGCTTCTTTAACAGATTTTTCAAGAAGAACACCAGCACCAACATTCATAACTACAGAACTAGAATCTTTTAATTCTCCTCTTAAAAATATTCCATTGCCAATAGGAAGAAGTGATTCAGTATTTGTTTTAACTTTTGAAACATTTCCTAAATTTTCTTTTAAAGAATTTAAATCACTAACATGCTTTTCAATAATCTCAGAATTTTGTTCTAATTGCTGCAATTGTTGCATCAACATTTGATATTCATTATATTTGTCTTTCCAATCAGGATTCATTTCTCAGAACTCTTCTTAGCAGGTTTTTTAGTAGCTTTCTTAACTTCTTCAGTTTTAACTTCTTTACTAGTAGATTTTCTTAAAGGAACAGGTTTAGTTTTCTTTTCTTTAGGTTTTCCTTTTTTAGGTTCTTTAAATTTAAAACCTGCATCTTTCAAAGCATTTCTAACTTCTGAAGCATTAGCACCTTTTTTAACTTTAACTTGACCTATAAATTCTAAATGAAAAACATTACATTTTTTTCTTCTTGTTAAACCGTCAATCATTACATAATTAGCATCTATATTATCTACAACAACACAAAGTTGTCCAGAATCTCTACCTGCAGTCTTAACTGCTACATCTCCAATTTTAACCATTTTTCATCACCATTGTTCTTGCTTTCATAACAATAACTTTTCTAGTACATGGACTACACAAAACACCACCATAAGGTCTTTCTGGTCTCTTTTGTGTCTTAGATAATTTCTTAAGAATTGATTTCTTACCATAAGCTACACCACTTAAAATCTTTCCACAATCTTTACATTGGGGTTTACTTGTTCTTCTTCTTTCAAATTTAAGTGCAACTTTCCCTGTAGGAAGTCTTCTATAAACACGCCTATAACTTCTTGATCTAAATTTTGGTTGAACCATTTTTAATATACCTTTAACAATTTTCTTAACACGATACTAAATATTATAGAGAAAATAAGGTAAGTCCATATTCCCCCTATACCTAAAAAGACATCACCAAAAGGTTCATAAACCTTTCTTATCCAAACAAAAGCTAAAGCAAAAGGTACTAATGTTACTAACATTGGTTTTAAGCTTTGTTTGTATTGCGTCTTCATAATATCTATATTTTCTTTAGCAAATTTACCTTGTGATTCTTTTAATTTGACAGGATCCATTTTATATTTTTTAATTTCTGAACTCATTGCTTTTGATCTTTCTCTTAATGATTTTAATAATATTTGATTAGTCAAATACTTCCAAGATAAAGTACTAATCAAACTTAAAACAAATGAAATAAATATAATTCCAACTAAAGGACTAATAGCTACTGCCCATCCAAATAAAAATTCAAATATATTATTTATAAATTCTGGAGCCATTTTATTCTTCCCCGCCCATCATTTTTCTTAAAGAAGGATGCATATCCATCATATGTTGTTTTGCTATATCTTCATAAAGTTTGTAAATGATCATAACTGCTAATAAGATACCAGTACCTCTTGATAAAGCACCAAGTAAATCTGCACTTGCAGCAAGTATTCCTATTGATAAACCACCCATAACTGTTAATGGAAAAATATATCTTTCTAAAATTCTTTCTAAAATTCTTTGATCAGTTCTAAATCCAGCTACATGTAATCCAGCAGCTCTAATTTGTTTAGCTTGACTTTCTGCACTCATACCTGCACTTTGAACCCAGAATATAGAGAATAAAACTGAACCGCCAGCTAATAAAATAATATAGACTAAAGCTCTTGCAATATCTAAACCAGTAAATGTGCCTGTTAAAATATTAGTAACAATAGATGGTCCACTTACCCAAGCAGCAATATTAGTTGCAGTAGTAACACTTACTATTTCTTTTGTTTGTAAAAATGTTACACCTAATTGAATATTAGCTAACAAAGCAGCAATTAAAATAACAGGAATATTACTTGTATATAAAAAATTCAAAGGCCATCTAACACCATAACCTCTAACTCTACCAAATGTTAATGGAATTTCTACTTTCATAGCTTGAGCATATACACTAACAATAAAAATAACAATTGTTGAGATTATTGCAACAGCAGCAATTAATGCAGCATTTGTTTCTCCGCCTAATAATGAAATAATAAATACCCAAATGGCACCAATTGGAGGTTGTCCACTTCCAAATGCCCACTGACCTAAAGAGTTCAAAGGACTAAATGCTCTAATAAAAATTTCAGAAGCAACTCCTGCTGCGATAAATAAACTTACACCTGAACCAAATCCCCATTTACTCATAACTTCATCCATATAGAATA
This sequence comes from Candidatus Nanoarchaeia archaeon, assembly GCA_035288845.1. Taxonomy (GTDB): domain Archaea; phylum Nanobdellota; class Nanobdellia; order SCGC-AAA011-G17; family GW2011-AR18; genus JAGVZM01. The sequence continues at coordinate 44,959 of DATDZB010000014.1, forward strand.
TTAATAAACCACCAATTATTAATTGAATAATTAAACCTAATTGCATAATAAAATAACCTGATGTTCCAACCAATGCAGGATCTGGAGCTAAACCACCAAGCATAACATAAACAATAGATTCAAATAAAATAAAAAACATAGTCATTAATTTCTGCAGACTCTGAAAAAAAGTTCTTCCTTCAGGCTTAGTTGTATCTATTTTAATTAAACCTGAACCAACCAATAGTTGTAAAACTATTGAACCAGTAACAATAGGCCCAATACCTAAACTAAGAATAGAACCAAAACTTGCACCTAAGATAATTGATAATTCTCTAAAATTAGATAATGCATTAGTACCTAAACCAAATAATGGAATTACACCTAAAATAAAAAATGCAACTAAAATTAATAAAGACCACTTTAACTTTGATTTAAAATCTAATTTCTGTCCTGGTTTCTTAACTTCAGGAATAAAAGAAACAATCTTACTTACTAGACCCTGCATCTACTATAACACCGCCCTTTTCTTGTATTTTTTTAGCAGCACTTTCAGAAATATGGTCTGCAGTAACTTTAAGTTTAACATCTAATTTTCCACCGCCCAATAATTTTTGATAACCTATTTTTCCTAAGTCAACAACATATATATCTGCTTCTTTACTAATTAATTTTTTACTAATATAAAAATTTAATTTATTTTGTAAATCATCTAAATTAATAACTTTAACTTTAACAAGCATTTTTTGAGGCCTATGAAAACCCTTTCTACCAAAATATTCATTGCCATATAACTTTAAAATAGTTGGTTTTTTCTGGTCAGCTCTTTTACCGCTTCCAGCCATTCCTTTTCCACCTTTGTTACCTGCTCCTCTACGTTTCTTTTTAGAACCGCAACCATGAGTGTGACTTCCTCTATATCTAGAGAACTTACTCCTTCTTTTTACAGTCATAACATCCTCCTTATTAAAGAGTTAATTTCTTTACCCCTATAACCAAGAGTACCGCCTAGACTATATTGTTTTTTTATTCCTTCTTTATCAAAACCACCTCTAGGTGGAGTTAATCTAAAAAAAGGTTTCAAACCAGGAACATCTCTAAGTTTTAATTTTCCATCCATAACATTAGAAGCAAGAGTATTGAAATCCATCTTAGCTTTATCTTTTAAGTATTCTTGGGTTAAAGCTTTATTTCCAGCAACTCTTCCTCTTTTTTCAATAAGTGCCTTAAAAGTTTCTTGATCAATTTCTCCCCAAGTAACATGATCTTTTAATTTAATAAGCATGCCTAAATAATCTCTAGTATCATCAATAATAACACAACTATTTTTTCTTATTAATTTAAGAGATTGAAAAGTAGTTGTAAACTTTTTATTCATTCCCATTAATCCTCTAATTTGAACAACAGCTAATTTCATATTTTACTCCTAACAACTGCTCCTTCAACAACACCAGCTTGCTTATCAAAATCATCTTGTGATTTCATTTTAGTTAATTGTTTTAAAGCTTCAAAAGTTGCTCTGAAAAAATTAAGTTTAGTTGAAGTTTTTCCTAATGTTTTAGCATAAACATCTTTGATGCCAGCTAAATCTAATATTGTTCTATTTTTTCTTTCAGCTTTCAAACCAGTTCCTCTTGGAGCAGGTTTAAATGTAACAATAACACTTCCAGCTTTTCCTGTAATTTTGAAAGGTATTGAGTGATGAGTATTACAATTACAATCCCATGAACCGCATCCTCTTTTAATTTTAAGAATATTTAATTTAGCATTTCTAATTGCTTTTTCTCTTGCAGGAACAGTTTCTTTTGAACTTCCAAAACCAATTCCAACATAACCATTTTTATTTCCAACAACAGCAAAAGCAGCAAACTTTATTCTAGCACCTTCTGAAGTAATTTTCTGAGTTTGTTTCCAAATACTACCTTTACCACCACCAAATTTACCTTTACTTTGTCCAACTTCTAAAAGTTGTGTATCTAAATCTGGAAGTAAGGCATCAACAATCTCAGGCTCTAGAATTGTATAACCATTATCTAAGATAATATTTAGATCTGTAATCTTTCCTTCTTTTACTTTTCTACCTAAATCTGTCTTAGGTTTCCAGTTATCTAAATTAAAACTTGGTTTTGAAACTACCATTTTTCAGTTATTTTTTTCTTTGCCTCCTCAAAATGTTTGGAGATTTCCTCAGGTTTAACACCCAATTTTATATAATTGGAAAATTGTCTGTTATATAAATTCTTGTCTTTAAAATTCTTAGCATAATTTTCAATGTGTTTTCCGCTAATTCTATTATTGTCAGGTAAAACTTTTTCATTAGCTGGAATTTCAAATCCTGCTTCTTTTAATCCTTTTACAACTGCAAAAATACTAGATCCTTTAACAATTCTATGAAATCCTAAATCTAAAATTCCACTTTTAATTCCTTTTTTCTTAGCTTTTTTACCACATAAAAATCCAACAAGATAAGCAGCAGATAAATTTCCTCTGTGTGCTTTCCATCCATATTTTAATAATTCTCTTGTACTTGAAGAAATTAAAATTTTATCTCCTTCAGGATAATAATCAATTATTTGAACTATATAATTATTAAGCATTTTTCTTATAACAACTCTAGATTTTCCAGAAGATAATAATTTAATTCTAGCTCTATAATCAGTTTTATTTTCTCTCTTTCTTCTGTAACCTAAAGTATATGCTTTTCCTAATTTCATTTTTTACCCTTCCATAAACTATGCTCTGTCAAGTAAAGTTTTATATGTCTTCTGCTTCTAAAGAAACCACCTTTAGATTTAGATCTTAAATGTCTATAAGTGTCACGTGCTATAACTTCAGCTTCAATAAGTTCATTGAATAAATTTCTTTGAGCTCTAATTGTATTAATCCACTTTTGTTTTCTGCTTAATCTAGCTCCTTTTTTACCTTTTTTCGTACCAGGACCAATACCTCTTCCTTTTCTTTTTTGAAGTAATGTTTGTCTAACTCTACCACGAGAATTACTTCTTACAGGTTTAACTAAAATAATTCCGCTTGATACAAGTCCTCTTATATCTTCTTTAGTAATAGATTCTTTAATATCGCTAGCTTTAGTTGGATCTAACCAAACTCTTTTAATACCAACTCCCAACAATCTAGCTGCTAAAAGCTTTTTACTTTTTAGATTCATTTTCTACTCCAGTTTTCTTTGTTGTTTTTTTCTTAGTTTTATCATCATTTTCATTTACTGTTTTTTCAGAAGATTTTTCTTCAGTTTTCTTTTCTTCTTTTTTATTATCTTTCTTTTCACTTTCTTTTAATTTTTTCATTTGTTGTTCTTTTCTAACTTGAGAACTTTGTTTTCTTAATTTAACTTTTTCAGCTGCTTGTTTTATATAAGCGTCAAAATCTTTAACACCTAAAACTTTAATTTTCATTTCTTTAGCCTTGTTAATTATAGTTACTCTTTTCTTCAAACCGACAACAGCAGAAATTAAAGCTGCGCACCCTTCTTTTACATTTTGTAAATCATTAACATTTGAAACTGTAATTGGAACATAACCAGTTCTTGTAAGGCCCCTAATTTCAGCAGGACTGCCATATCCAATTGAAGGCATTTTTGCATGTCCTCTAAAAGCTCTTCTTCTCTTACTCTGAATACCTTTAGGTTTTCTCCATTGTCCTTCAAATCTTCTTTTATAATTAGCTTGTTGCCTTTCAAATTCAGGCTTTTTAGATTTTGATATCCTTCTAACTTTCAATAAATTTTGTTTATTCATCTTTATCTCCAGGTTTTTTAATAATAAAACATCCATCTTGGAATATTCTTCTATCTCTTCTAGTAATTCTAGTGCTCTGTTCTATTGTAGCGGCAGCCTGACCAACTTTCTCTTTATCATTACCCTCAACATTAATCAAATCACCTTGAACTTTAACAACAACACCTTGAGGTATGTTTGCTTTTCTTGGAATTTTTTCTCCTAAGAAATTTTTAACAACTAAATTATTTCCTTCAACAGAAACATTCATTGGAAAATGTCCAGAACAAATTTTTAATTGTGCAGTATAAGCTTCTTTAACACCCACAAACATATTTTTAATATGTGCTTTGTAAGTATTCATATGCATCTTATCTATGGCTGAATACTTGATGGTATCTTTTGTTTTAAACATAAAGTTATCTGAATCTTTAGAAATTACAACTCTGGGATTAAGGAAAGTTCTTTTTAATTCTCCTTTAGGACCTTTAATTTTAATTGTATTATCAACTACATCTGCTTGTATTCCTTCTGGAATTTTAATTTGTGTTATAAAAACTTTTTTAGCTGACATAATTAATAACAATAAGCTATAAGCTTACCTCCAACCCCTTGACTTAATGCTTCAGTGTGCGTCATAACACCTTTAGATGTTGTAACTATAAATAAACCAAAACCCTTAGCAGGTAAATATCTTTTTTCAAACCTTTCATAATTAGATTTACTAAATGAAAATCTAGGTTTAACTACTCCGCATTTATTTACACTACCAATTAAATTTATTTTAATTGAACCGCCTCTTCTTTCATCAACAAGTTCAAAATCTCCAATAAATTTATGATCTTTTAAAATTTTTAATATAGACATTAAAATTTTAGATGAAGGTCCAACTATACATTCAGACTTACCTTTCTTTTCGCAGTTCAATATGTGCGATAAGCAATTTGATAATGGATCATTTAATGTCATTTTTTCCCCCTAACTAAATTTCTTAAATCCTATGCTTTTAGCATCTTCTCTAAAACACATTCTGCATAAATGTATTCCGTAACTTCTAACATGGCCTCCCCATCTGCCGCATCTTCTACATTTTCTTAAACCAATTCCAGTAGTTCTTTTCTTAGAAGAGTTATGTTTAATGTACTTCTCTTTTTTTGCAGGTTTTGCATCAAGTTGTTTGAAAGCTTTAGTAAAATCTTTTGTAGTCATTCTTCATCTCCCAATTTAATGCCAAAATCTTTCTTCATAAATTCAATTGCTTGATCTTGAGTAATTCTATGCCTCATAGGTATATTTTTTTTCTGAATAGCTCTTCTCTTAACTCTAAATCCTTTTCTATTCAAAGTAACAGCTGCTTCTAATCCAATAACGCCAATGCTTGCGTCATATGGAACACCAGGAATATCAATATATTCTTGTATACCTAAAGATAAATTTCCATATTGATCAAATTTCTTTTTTGGAACAACATTATCAACTGCTTGGAATAATCTTTTCAATAGATCTGTAGCTTTTTGTCCTCTTAAAGTAACTTTACAAGCAATAGGTAATTTTGGTCTTAATCCCCAAGTAGGAATTCTTTTCTTACTCATAGTTTGTATAGGTTTATTTCCACTAATAGTTTTCAATAATTTTACAGCCTTCTCTAACTTATCTCCAGGCCCACCAACACCAATGTTAAGTGTAACCTTATCAATAAAGATAGTCTTCATTGGATTCATTTCTTAACCTCCAAGTTAATTTCAGGTTTATC